>DMES01000048.1:68965-69531 GCA_003450815.1 Elusimicrobiota bacterium
GGAGGGGAGTGGATTGAAACAGGGACTATAGTGGGAACTGCCGTTGGTGGGCCGTTTCTCCTCTCCGCGAGGAGGGGAGTGGATTGAAACCCGGCAGGCGCCGCCACACTCGCCACCACACGCGTTTCTCCTCTCCGCGAGGAGGGGAGTGGATTGAAACAGAGGATAAGGTCACAAGCCTTGAAAGCACACGCGTTTCTCCTCTCCGCGAGGAGGGGAGTGGATTGAAACTTATAACCTCGCGCCTGGGCCAGCGCATGAAATGTTTCTCCTCTCCGCGAGGAGGGGAGTGGATTGAAACAGGAAAACTGGTATAGGCCCAGCTCGTCTTTAAGGTTTCTCCTCTCCGCGAGGAGGGGAGTGGATTGAAACATGTCGGGATATGTCCCCGAGTTAAGAACCTTGAGTTTCTCCTCTCCGCGAGGAGGGGAGTGGATTGAAACTGTGGAAGCGTATGCTACCGGCTGTAAAATTTAGTTTCTCCTCTCCGCGAGGAGGGGAGTGGATTGAAACATCGGGACAATGAACCTCCAGAGACACCTACTGGTTTCTCCTCTCCGCGAGGA
>DMES01000048.1:69844-69990 GCA_003450815.1 Elusimicrobiota bacterium
AGGAGGGGAGTGGATTGAAACTGACCAAAGATATGCGCCAGTTCCACCCTCGTATGTTTCTCCTCTCCGCGAGGAGGGGAGTGGATTGAAACTATAAAAAAAGCCCGCCCCGGTTAAAGGGCAGGCGTTTCTCCTCTCCGCGAGGA
>DMES01000005.1:0-13120 GCA_003450815.1 Elusimicrobiota bacterium
TCAACTGGGGATTTCAGGTTAACACAGAGGTAAACCATGAAAAGAATACTTATTGCAATAGCGGCGACTGGTCTCGCGGCTTCAGTCTTTGCCGAAGATTTCACCCTTAATACACTCAACATCTCCGACCTGAAAGCTTCACAGGAAACTTTACAGGCCGCGCCCTTGTCTATTGAAGACGCGGTGCTGGGCATAACCAAGACACCCAGCCAACCCGCTCCGGCGCTGGACATGACCATCAAGCTCCCTTTCAAAGATATAAACAAGCGCATAGGCGGCCTCTGCGACGACATGAAGGTGCTTGACCCGAAGGCCCCCGTGCTCTTCCGCCAGGGCGACCACCTGGTTTTCACCAATGTGAACGTGAATTACCATGGCATTGACTACGAGCCCACCGTTCACCTGAAGCCCGTTTTCGAAAAAAACAACCTTCTGGGGATAAAGTTCCTAAAGGTGGACATAGACATGGCTTTTGGCCCCGGCAAGAGCATAGGAAACAACCTGAATAAGAACGACATCATGGCGTTCCTGTCGAATTCACTGACCGCCAGTATAACGGAATCTATTGATGAAGCTTTCAAGGCCAATAACGTGTCCGTCAGATCGCAGAGCATTCTCTCCTTCACTTATGACAAATCAGCCTGGAATCTGCACGCCGCTATCAGCCCCGGTTTCGTGGCGCCGCTCCTGCCCGGCCTTATAAACAACGTCAGCCTTACCTCTTTCAGTTTTGACTCCACTGGCTTCGCCCTCAGCGTTAAATCCGGCTCCGCCTCCGCCATCGCACAGCTGCCCGGTTACAATCTGGCCTTGTCGGACGGTCTGCTGACTAACTTCGTCCGCCAGTACAGCGGTCAGGATTTCAACCTTATGCCGGAAGGCCATGCCGGCGGCATCAAGTTCCGCGCCGACGGCCGCATGGAAGTGTCCGGCAAAGTAAAAGCGGTCACCATGGCGCTCAAGCCCAATATCTACTTCACTATAGAGATGACGCCAGTTCTTTCGGCCCCCAACACCATACTGCTCCGCATAGAGAAAGTAAAGGTGGACAAGGCCTACAACATAAGCATACCCGGCTTTATAAACAACTGGCTGCAGGGCAGGATAATAGACAGCGTAGTAACCACCCTGACTACGGATAAGGAACTGGCCAAGGCAGCCTCCGCCCGGAAGATTGACGAGAGGACTGTGGAACTGAAACTCAATAGCAGCACGTTCCTTCCCTCCTTCGCCAAAGGCACCGTGATACGGAACCTCAAGATAGGCAACGGCCTGATCTACCTGGCTTTTGAACTATAAAAAGGAAATAGGGGAAAATTTATGGAAAGCACCTTCAAAAAAATAACAACACTCAGTCTGCTGACCTGCGTCGCACTTTTAGCTTCAGGCGGGCTGGTTTCAGCTTCTGACTTCAACCTGGCCGGAATGAACGCCGTTGATATTCAAGGCATGCAGTACAAAATAAAAGCCGCCCCGGCCCCCCAATCTTCCGCGGCCGACACCATAGGAGTGGACGCCTCGATACGCATCCCTTTCAAGACCATAAAAAAAATGATAGTTCTGATGACAGAATCCAATAAGGATTTGAAGATAATCAAAGCCGCGGATCCGGTGCTGGTCCGCTCCGGGGAATTCCTTAAGGTGATGAATATCCGCGTGAACCTGAACGGCGTTATAGTAGAACCGGTCGTGACCCTGAAGCCTTATTTTGAAGCCCAGGATAAGCTGGCGATAAAGATCCAGCGCGTGCAGCTGCACGTTTCCATGCTCCCCACCCCCGGCACAACTTCCGCACCGACCGCTATCCCCACCCCTGCCGATAGGTCGGAACCGGAATTTAACAGGGAGGGAATGATGGCATCTATAATACTGGCCCTTACCGACGGCATTAATGGCGCCCTTAAAGACGCCCTTGCGGCCAACGGCAGCCCGCTCAAAGCTTCGGATATAGTTGATTTCAAGTACGATAAGGCCGCGTGGACCCTGCACGCCAAAGTCTCCACTTCCTCCATCAAGCGCTATCTGCCGGATGGTTTTATGGGCGACTTGCACATGACAGGTTTATCTTTTAACAACAGCGCGATTTTCATCAAGTTCCAGACCGAACAATAAACACCCGGCCTACAACCGGACCAAGCGCACGCCCGATCCAGGAAAAGCATGGTTTAGCTTCTGGAGTAAGATCAGGATTGGCCAGATCGTTCAGGGTTACATGGCTCCAGATGTCAGCGATTATCTTGAAAAGTCCTATAAAAAAATAGGCCAGCCAAGCCGCCCGCAGCGATCCTGCGACAACAAATGAAATCGTTATTACAACTGCCCACATAGCCGCCCGCTGGTATGGATACCTAACGAATTTATTGATGCATGCGTCTGTTCCCGGGCCGCGGTAGCTCTCACGGTTCGGCCAGAAATTTTGGTAAAAGGAATAAGCGTGACTAAATAATAACGGGATGACCGAAATAAGGACGCCCGGGGCAAAGACCGTTAGTTCTGTCAGATGTTTTTTCGCTAAATCCCAGTGCCCGGCGTATGCCAGCGCGAAGGTGAAAAAGACCATGAAAAAACCGGCTCCGATAAAAAGCAGCACAAACATGGCTAGAAGATAAAGAGGGGAAATCACGGCCAACCTGGCAAAGGAAAATATCCAGATAATGCTCATTTCCCACCAGTAGACTGCGGTCAGTTGCTGCAGGCCGCCGAAAAAGCATACGGAGAGCATGGTTGTCAGGTTGGCGACTACCAGCCAGCGTACGCTGGGCAGTTTGTAGACATCTCGCAGCATCGACAGCTTGTCGCCTGGTTCCATATTGAATAAAATTGCGCCGAGTTCTGGTCGCATGTTTAGCGCGGGGCTGTAAATATTGCCGCATCTTAACCCTCGCCCTATAACCTAGCCCGCTTGTATTTGAAAAAGGTGCCAGGCACCTTTTCACCTACAATATTATTGTTTCGCGCCGGGAAAGGAATAACCAGTTGAAGAAAGCAGCGTTTTGACCTTATTTTCAAAGCTTATGCGGTCAGGAGGTTTAACCAGATAATCTGCCGCGCCCAGTTTGAAAGCGGCTTCAAGGTCATCAACTTTCTGTTCGCCTGTTATCATTAGTACGGGGATTTTTTTTGTGGACGGTTCAAGCTTCAGGCTTTTAAGTATTTGCAAACCGGTGATTCTCGGCATCATGATGTCAAGCACAATAAGCTGCGGCTTATATATCTGCGCCATTGCCTGCGCCGTTTCGCCTTCCGAGGTTTTAATCGATTTGCATTTCAAATCTTCTAAAAATGCTTCATACATCTCCAGCATCAAACAGTCATCATCTACCAGCAGAACCAGCGGCTCCCGGGTCTTGAATATATTGAACAAGGACATAATTCCCCCACACTGAAATATTCTTATCAGATTATATTAAAATTGGGATTGCAGATGACAATTCGGATAAAGAGTCTTCAATCCTAGTCAAAGCGAGAAAAAGGCGCCTGGCTTTTTCCATTCTAGATCAAAAGCGGCGAAGGCTCCGTGTTCCGCCAGGACCGCATTTACTACCGCGATAGGGTCATACCGGGCAGAGAGCAGGAGCAACGCGGCAGCAAAACAAAAAGGTGTGGAAAAATGCGTCCCCTAATGAATGGCCGACATTGGTTCCAAATCCCCCTCAGGCCCCGCGCCAGTATTTCACAAACCAGATTTTCTTGGACAGCCGTGGACCAAGATGCCTACCCGGGCATAGGAAACAATACTCCCCGCGTTTAGGCCTTCCGCCGCTTATCCGATAGCTTTTTTTAAGCCACAATATCTTTAGTTCGGCGGTCCATAAGCTCTTTTTTGCTATTCAGGGGATAACAGTTATGATAAAAAAAGCGTTCTGGCTGGTGTTAGTTTTTGCAGCGCCTTGTTTTGCGGCTTCAAGCTCTCTTGAGCAACTTGAGAATACAGCAGGCGGATCGATACGGGAAGCAAGTTTCGCTATCCCCTCTGCTGCCGTCTATCCGGCAGACACTGCCGTAATAGCGGACTCCCCAGAAACGGAGATGGATTTGAAATCCTGGGCTTTCCCTTTACCCGCTTTACCAGCAAAGACTTACGCGGAAGCAGTAAAAGAATTTGCAGCCTACAGGCGGGCCAAGAGTAACGGAATAAAAAACGAGGATAATCTTCCGTTTTTCCTGGGACATGGCGACAAGACGCGGGACACGGTTATCATGATACACGGCCTTACGGATTCTCCCTGGTTTATGCGCGCGCTGGGCGAAGAGCTTTTCCAAAAGGGTTATAATGTAATCGCCCTCCTGCTTCCAGGCCACGGGACCAGGCCTGAAGACCTCTTTCATGCAACAAAACTACAGTGGCAGCAGGAAATTGACCGCGGTTTAAACATCGCAGCCGGGCTTGGCGCCCGCGTATCCCTTGCCGGGTTCTCAACAGGGGGCGCTCTGGCGCTGGATGCTCAGCGCAGACACCCGGAGCTGAAGGTTGAAAACATTTTTCTCTTCTCGCCGGCCCTGGCTATCAACGAAGCCGAAAGGACGAAGGCTTTTTTGGGCTGCCAAGCCCCCTGGATTACGACCCATATTATCGGACTATACTCCGAATCCAACCCGGAAAGCATCCTGGAAAACGATCCCCATCGCTACAACAAGATGGCTATTAACGGTATCTGTCAATTGTATTATCTGACACGGGACATCAAGCGCGAACGCACAAAGATACTGGAACGCATGAGCTCCGGAACCAGGGTGTTTGCCGTGGAATCCGAATCCGATACGCTGGTCAGCCCCGGCGCCGTGACCGAATTTATTAATTCACGCCGTAATCCATCCGATGTATACATCTGGTATCCGAAAGCGGACAACATAGCGCACGCCGACGTGACCAGGCCGGAGACCAATCCACGCTTCCCGGAACTGCTCCGCAAGCTTCAGATGTTTACCTATTAACGCAGATTATTCGCCAGGTGCCAGGCTGCTTTTTAAAACAAAAAGCGACCTGGCATCTTTTTCTTCACCATCTGGCTGTCAGTCTCGCACACCTGCCCAGCTCTTTGTTAATATATCAATGCAAAGCGGATTACAAGGAGACAATATGGCTGAGAAACCCGATAAAATAATTTATTCAATGGTAGGCGTCAGCAAGTATTACGATAAAAAAGCAGTGCTTAAGGATATTTATCTTTCCTATTTTTACGGCGCTAAAATCGGCGTGCTGGGCCTGAACGGCTCAGGCAAAAGCTCGCTGCTGCGCATTCTTGCCGGCCTGGACCAGGACTTCCGGGGCGAAACCGTTCTTTCACCCGGCCACACCATAGGCCTGCTTGAACAGGAACCAAAACTAGATGAGTCAAAAACCGTGCGTGAGGTGGTAGAGGAGGGCTTGCCAGAGACTATGGCAGCCCTTAAGGAGTATAACGCTATCAACGAAAAATTTTCCGAGCCTATGTCCGACGCGGAAATGAACGCTTTGGTGGAAAAGCAGGCCAAAGCGCAGGAGAAAATAGAGGCGCTGGACGCCTGGGACGTTGACTCGCGTCTTGAAATGGCCATGGACGCGCTTGGCTGTCCCGAAGGAGCCACCCCGGTTAAAATAATTTCCGGCGGGGAAAAAAGAAGGGTGGCGCTTTGCCGGCTGTTGCTGCAAAAACCGGACATTCTGCTTCTGGACGAACCGACGAACCATCTTGATGCCGAGTCGGTGGCCTGGCTAGAGCATCATCTGCGTGAGTACAAGGGCACGGTTATAGCCGTCACGCACGACCGCTATTTTCTTGATAATGTTGCCGGCTGGATACTTGAGCTGGACCGCGGGCAGGGCATACCCTGGAAGGGTAATTACTCGTCATGGCTGGAACAGAAAGCTGACCGTCTGCGCGTGGAAGAGAAAGCGGAAAGCGACAGGCAGAAAACCCTTAAGCGCGAGCTTGAGTGGGTGCGCATGTCACCGCATGGCCGCCAGGCCAAGTCCAAGGCCCGCATAACCGCTTATGAGAATTTGCTTGACGAGGGAAGGGAAACTCTCTCCAAAGACCTTGAAATTTTTATTCCGCCCGGCCCAAGGCTCGGCAGCCTGGTTATTGAGGCTAATAATATTTCAAAGGCCTACGGCGACAAAGTATTGATGGATAACTTAAGTTTCTCGCTGCCGCCCGGCGGCATTGTGGGCATCATAGGCCCGAACGGCGCCGGCAAGTCCACGCTGTTTAAAATGATAACCGGCACCGAAAAGCCGGACACAGGAAATTTTAAAGTGGGTGAAACCGTAAAACTCGCTTATTCCGACCAGTCTCGCTCTTCGCTAGAGGCAGGCAAAAATGTGTGGGAAGTTATCTCCGGCGGGGCCGACACAGTGCGCCTCGGCAAACTGGAGGTAAATTCCCGCGCTTATGTGGCGCGGTTCAATTTTACCGGGCAGGACCAGCAGAAAAAAGTAAGCGAGCTGTCCGGCGGCGAGCGCAACCGGGTGCACCTGGCCGTAATGCTTAAAGAGGGCGGGAATGTCCTGCTTTTAGACGAGCCCACCAACGACCTGGATGTCAACACGCTGCGCGCGCTGGAAGACGCGCTTGAAAATTTCGGGGGCTGCGCCGTGGTTATAAGCCACGACCGCTGGTTCCTGGACCGCATAGCCACCCATATACTCGCCTTTGAAGGCGATAGCAGCGTGGTGTGGTTTGAGGGGAACTTTTCAGCTTATGAAGAAAACAAGCGCGAGCGCCTTGGCGCCGCTGCCGAAGTGCCTCACAGAATAAAATACAAAAAACTCACCAGGCCATAGCCAAATGCCTATGACAGGGATTTGGAGGGATGAGGCAAAAAGCGCATCACTAATAAAATGTTGTTCCTCAACATTTTATTAGGGTAAAATATTGTCATGCTTACAGAATTAAACCTTATAGAAGCCAGGGTTCTGGGGTCGCTGGTGGAAAAATCCCTGACGACCCGCGAGCAGTATCCGCTCACCTTCAACGCGCTCCTGAACGCCTGCAACCAGAAGACCAGCCGTGACCCTGTAATGACGCTGGACACAGAGGCACTGGGCAAAGCCGTAAAGACGCTGATTGAAAAGGGGCTGGTGGAGCGCCAGCAGGCGCCGGGCGAACGCGTCCCCAAGTTCCGCCATTACATAGACCGGCTTTTAAACAGCGCGGACACGAAGCTTATAGGAGCGATAACGGTGCTGCTGCTGCGCGGCCCGCAAACGCCGGGCGAGATCAAGGGGCGCTCGGACCGCCTTTGCGAATTTGCGAGCACCGCCGAGGTGGAAGGGCTGCTGCAGGAATTGTGCTCCAGGGCCGAAGATCCTATGGTGGCCCGCCTGCCCCGCCAGGCCGGCCAGAAAGAAACCCGCTATATGCACCTTTTCTCAGGCGCCGCCCCCATTGCGGAACCCGAACAGGCCGCCCCGGTTCCAGCTTCTCCGGACCGGCTGGTTCAACTTGAAAAAAGGGTGGAAGCCCTTGAAGCCCTGGTCAAAACCCACGAAGAGCGCTTAGCCAAGCCTTTATAGTCGGACTATTTCTCCCCTAAGATCAAGGCCGAAAGCGCGAACACTTTCGCGTCTCCGATCAAGTTGTCCAGTATGCAGTACTCGTTAGGCTGATGGGCGGACTCGTTAAGGCGCGAATAAACCACCGCGGGCAGATTCAGGCGCCGGAAGAATGCCGCCACGGTGCCGCCGCCTATGCCCTGCACTTTCGGCTCCACTTTGTAAACCTCGCGTATGGCCTTTTCAACGGCTTTCACTATGGCCGCGTCCTTTGAGGTTGGCGGGGCGGCCTGGGCTTCTTGCTGCGGTTCAAAAGCTATTTTCACTCCATACATATGCTCAACCTCATCCGCCAAACGCCGCATTTCAGCCTTAACTTCCGCAAGCTGGTATACCGGCATAACTCGGCAGTCCATGTAGAACACATCTTCACCGGGCAGGGTGTTTACATTCGGCACATTGGCTTCTTTCTTGGTGGGTTCAAAAGTGCTGATGGGCGGTTCGTACAGGTCGTCCTTATGCGGGAATTTCGCGTAAAGCGATTTATACTTGACCACCAATTCGCTGGCGGCTTTAAAGGCGTTTATGCCAAGGCCCGGGCGGCTGGCGTGGCATTGCCTGCCGTGAGTGGTCACTTTCATCCACATAATTGATTTTTCGGCTATCTCTATGGCCGAGCCGTCTTCGGTACCGGAGTCTGGGATGAAGAACATATCATCCTTACCGAAGATTTCCGGCTTGTTTTCAGCAATGTAATCGGCCCCGAAGCCGGAACCAGTTTCCTCGTCCGCGCAAAAGAGGAGCGCTATGTCGAATTCCGGCCTAAAATCAAGTTCCATCATGGCTCTGACCACCAGAATGCTTGAAACCGTGGCCTGCTGATTATCTTCAACGCCGCGGCCTATCAGGTTGCGGCCTTTCACAACCAGTTTGTATGGGTCGGAATTCCAAAGTTTAGCTTCGCCAGGGGGAACAATATCCAAATGGGACATCAGCCACAGGGTTTTTGAATGGTTCTTGCCTTTGTAGCGCGCTACGATATTGGGGCGTATGCCGCGCTTAGCCTCTTTCTGCGGCGCGTTTATCCATTCTATGGAATCAAATTTAAGTTTTTTTAGTTCGCCTTCAAGCCATAGGGCTTTGTCGAATTCGCCTTCACCGCCGCTGGAAGGGGCAAGCGCTGGTATGGCGGTAAGGCCCCGCTGAAGCTCAATGGCATAGGCTTCATAGGATTCTATTTTTTTAAGTATTTGATCTTTCATGTGCCGGCTCCTTTAAATTTATGGAATATAAAAAGTATACCTAATTATGCATGGTTCTTGTGCGCTCGGCACGCCCATTGCTTCCAGCCTAAAAGTCTTTGTAGGATATTTGTATCAGGGCTGCGTATTGACCTCACTTACCTAAACCCCCGGGCAGTTTCCCATAACGAATATACGCGGCTCTGGCTTTTTTGACGGCAAGCGCGGAACCCTTAGTTTACGTTACACAAGCATGTGAGTGGAGGAAAAAATGAAAGCATCTCTTAAAATTTTATCGCTGATATCATTAGCTCTTAATCTTTTGGCGGCTGGGACGCCCGCCTACTGCGCTTCAGGCGGAATGCCCCCTGCCGGGCTTACTATTACGGAATCTGTGCCGGAAGAAACAGTATACGGCTCTACTTTAACCGCGCGCCCGCTTGAGGTATGGCTGGCGATGATAAACGGGGCCTCAAAAACGCTGGATATAGAGCAGTTTTACATAGCCACCGTGTCCGGAGAGCCCCTGGAGCAGGTCCTCTCGGCCATAAAAGCCGCGGCGGGCAGGGGCGTTAAAGTCCGCATAATGGTTGACAGCGTCATGATGAAAGAATCAGGCGCCCCGCTGGCGGAGCTGGGTTCCACCGCCAACATTGAAACGCGCGTCATACATTACAGGAAACTGGGCGGCGGTGTACAGCATTCAAAGTTTTTTGTGGCCGATTCAAGCTCGGTCTATGTGGGCAGCCAGAACTTTGACTGGCGCTCACTTAAGCATATTCACGAACTCGGGCTTAGAATAGAAAGTCCGCGCGCGGCCCAAACCTTTGAAGCTGTTTTTGAGGCCGACTGGCTTATGGCCGCTTCGCGCGATAAAGCGGACGGAGTGGAATATTTTAAAACACCGGTTCCGGCCGCCGTCACCCGGAAAAAGCCGGAAAAAGCCCTTTTAAACGGCCGGGAAGTTTCATATTACACAGCCTTCAGCCCGAAGGAATTCAAGCCAAAAAAGTTTGACGCGGAAATAGACGAACTGGTCAGCCTTATAAAAGGCGCCAAAATAAGCCTGTCAGCGCAGGTTATGACCTACTCGCTCAAGGACCGCGGCGCCGGAAAAAAATGGACGGAGCTGGATGAGGCTTTCAGGGCAGCGGCAAAGAAAGGCGTAACGGTGCGTCTTATTTTTGCCGACTGGGCCATGGGCGGCAAGGCTGACGCGGATATAAAGGAGCTTTCCAAAGCAAAAAACATAACCGTTAAAATCTCATCACTGCCGCAACACAGCGGCGGCTTCGTGCCTTTCGCGAGGGTTGAGCATTGCAAATACCTGGTGGCCGATGACAAGCACGGTTTCATCAGCACTTCCAACTGGAGCCGTGATTATTTTTATGAAGCCAGGGACGCCGCCATAATAATTACCGGCGCCCCAGCCATTGAAGCGTTGAACGATGTTTTCTACAAGGCCTGGAACGGGCCTTATGTTAAAGTTGTGGACCCGACAAGCGATTATTTGCCCGTAAAAAAACAGTAAGGGTTCTGCCGTTTGCGAGTCTATTGCCGGAATCAGAATTTGTCCGTTTTGCGGCTTTTCAGGTATAATAACTGACTGCTACTCAGAACGATAGAATTCAGGAGCAGTAATATTAGCTTGATTATTTACAATCGGAGAACATTTATGAATATAGGCGTATTTGGAGCGGGCCTTGTCGGTGCGACGATGGCGAAAGACCTGGCGGACGAAAAGAACTGGAAAGTGACCGTTCTTGACGGTTCGGAAAAATCCCTGGACAAGCTGCGCTCTGACAAGCGGCTTGCGCTTATTTGCGCGGATTTATCAAAAGCCTCCAAAGTAAAAGAATTCGCGTCCAAATTCGACCTGGTTATAGGCGCGCTGCCCGGCTTTATGGGGTTTGAAACCGTAAAGAGCGTAATAGAGGCGAAGCGCAATATCGTTGATATTTCTTTTTTCCCGGAGAATTCGCTCCTGCTGGACAAATTGGCGAAGAAAAACGACGTGACCGCCATAGTTGACTGCGGCGTGGCGCCCGGCTGCAGCAATATGCTCAGCGCGCGCGGCGCTGAAATGCTGGATAAAGCTGAAACCTGCCTGTGCTACGTGGGCGGGCTGCCTGAAGTAAGAACCTGGCCCTACGAGTATAAAATAGTTTTTTCAGCGGTAGATGTGATAGAGGAATATACCCGGCCAGCGCGCTACATTGAGAACGGCGTTCTGATAACAAGGCCGGCCCTTTCCGACCCGGAATTTCTGGATTTTCCCGGCGTAGGCACCCTTGAGGCCTTTAATACCGACGGTCTACGCACCTTGGCGGACACGCTGAAAATACCCAACATGAAGGAAAAGACCATGCGTTTTCCGGGCCACATCGACAAAATGCGCGTGCTCCGGGAAACCGGCCTCTTTTCAAAAGAACCGATCCAGATCGGCGGGGCTTCCATAAGGCCGCTCGATTTCACAGCTAAACTGCTGTTCCCCATGTGGAAACTGAAAGAAGGCGAAAAAGACTTCACTGTGATGCGCGTTATAGTTGAGGGATTGAAAAACGGCAAACAAACTCGCGTGACCTACGACCTTTTAGACCGCTACGACGACAAAACCGGCAACACTTCAATGGCGCGGACGACCGGCTATGCCGGCACCGTAGCCGCCCGGATGTTCGCGGCGGGAGTATTCACAAGAAAAGGGGTCTGCCCGCCCGAGTATTTCGGTATGGAAGAAAAAGCGTACAAGTTTATGATCGCCGGGATGAAAGCACGGAACATAAACTATGTGGAAAAGATAGAGAAGATTTAGGAGGCTTTGTTTATGACTATAAAAGTGGGCGGAGACGCTCTTACAATTGAGGATGTGGTCAAGGTAGCGCGCCAAGGCGAAAAAGTGCAGCTTACTTCCGATGCGCTCGCACGCATAAGAAAATGCCGCGCCATGCTTGAAAAAAAAGTAACCGCCCATGAGATAATGTACGGCGTAAACACCGGCATAGGAGAATTTTCTGAAGTGGTGCTCAACGACGAGCAGGTCAAGCAGTTCCAGCGCTATCTGATATACAACCACGCCGCCGGAATAGGCAAACCCTGCCCC
Organism: Elusimicrobiota bacterium; assembly: GCA_003450815.1. Classification (GTDB taxonomy): domain Bacteria; phylum Elusimicrobiota; class Elusimicrobia; order Elusimicrobiales; family UBA9959; genus UBA9634. The sequence goes on from DMES01000005.1 coordinate 11,819, forward strand.
ATAGAGCATGTGCGCGCGGCGATGCTGGGCCGCATAAATGTGCACACCAGGGGTTATTCGGGCTGCCGGCCGGAAATAACCATGACCTACGTGGAACTGCTGAACAAAGGCGTTACGCCGGTGGTTTGCGAAAAAGGCAGCGTGGGCGCCTGCGGCGACCTGGCGCCCATGAGCCAACTGGCGCTTTCGCTGATGGGCGAAGGTGAGAGCTTTTATAAAGACGAACGCATGCCCACCAAAGCGGCCATGGAAAAAGCCGGCATACCCGTGCCGGGCCTGGAAGCGCGCGACGGGCTTGCCGCAATAAACGGCTCCAACCTGATAACGGGCATGGGCTGCCTTGAAATTTATGACGCCGAACGCTGGGTCAAGCAGGCAGAAATAACTGCGGCCATGACGCTTGAAGCGCTGCTGGCCAACATGAAGCCGTATGACAGCCGCCTTCACGAGCTCAGGGGTTTTAGGGGAGCCATAACCTCAGCCGCCAATATCCGCTCCGTGGTGGCCGGTTCCGATCTGGCCACAGGGAAGCTGAAGGTGAAAGTTCAGGACGCGTATTCCATGCGTTCAACTCCGCAGGTAATAGGCGCTTTCAGGGATCACCTCGCCTACGCCCGCAAACAGTTTGAAATAGAGCTGAACGGCGTGGCCGACAATCCGATATTCCTGGCGGAAAGCGACACCGTGCTTACCGGCGCCAATTTCCAGGGAACGCCTGTCAGCATGCCGCTGGACATGGTGGGCGCAGGAGTCGCCATGGTCAGCGTGCTGTCCGAAAGGCGGCTGAACCGTCTGCTGAACCCGGCCTTAAGCGTGGGGTTGCCGGCGTTTTTAACAAAAGGCGCGGGGATGTTTTCCGGCCTGATGCTCAGCCAGTATACCGCGGACATGCTTATTGTAGAACAGCGCATACTGAGCGCCCCCTCCTGCGTACAGTCCATCCCCGCGGCCGCCGACCAGGAGGATTTTGTCAGCATGGGAATGAACGCCGCGCTTAAAACCAGGCAGATACTGGACAACGCGCAAAGCGTCCTGGCTATAGAGATGATAGCCGCCACGCAGGGAATTGATTTCAGGGATTTCACAGTTGGAAAGGGCACCCGCGCCGCACACGGCGCCATACGCAAAGTAGTCCAGCACCTGGACACAGACCGCCCGCTGTTCATCGATCACAACGCCATGACGGAATCGGTCAGGCGCTGCGAAATACTGGACGCCGTACAGAGCGAGATAGGCGAGCTCGCCAGTTCCTGGTAACAAAACCGGGAACAAAACCGGCAAAACCGGGGACATAATACCTAT
>DMES01000005.1:13214-16765 GCA_003450815.1 Elusimicrobiota bacterium
ATAGGTATTATGTCCCCGGTTTTCCATTTAAAGAACTCAACTTGGAGCGGGTGCCTCCGGGTATATTTGCGGGGGTTTTCCGGAGGCCGACTTGACATGCAAGTCGGCTGAGGATAAGGGCGGCCGCATTGCGACCGACCCGGCCCCCGCAAATATACCCGGAGGCAGGCCCCGCGAACCCATGTAAAGGTCCCAGACTTACTACTTTGCGCCCTGAATGATGCCGCTCACGGATTAAACATCTCCGATTTCCAGATTTATTCTTCCTTCGCTTTTTGTTTCTCAAACTCAAATCTTTCCCGCTCTAATTTCAGTTTTTCCTTTTCCAGCTCCAGCTTCTGCCTCTCCAGTTTCTGCCGCTCGCTGCTGGCGGGTTTAGCGGCGGGCGCCGGCTTGTCCGGAACTTCGTCGTCCAGGTACGACGGCCTTTTAGGCTTTACCTGCTCCGCTTTACGCGCAGGCGCAGCGGCGACAGGCGCGTCTTCAAAATACCAGCGCAGGGCCAGATTTATCCGCAGGCCTGAATAATCGCATCGCAATTTTTCCATTTCCGAAGAAAACACATATTTTAAATTTAATCCGACCGAAGAATTTTTACCAGTAAAATATTCCCCGCCGACCGTTATATTAGGGACAAGCTGGTTCCCTGTAATGGAAAAAGTATCTGAACCCGTGAGATCTCCTGTTAATTCTGATTTCCCGGCTATTTTTGCCATTATATAATCTACGCCTGCCCCGCCGAACCAGGCATATGGCTCCTTGCCGGATCTGGATTTAATATAAAACAAGATCGGAATTGCCTTCGCAGTGCTTTCAACTTCATACAACTCTGTATACGCAAACCCAGGAGAGGACCATGAGGTTCTTTCCTCATATTTTACCCCAGCTGGCATGCCGAAACCGAAAGAGCCTCCGTAAATTAAACCGTCTTTTGGGGCGCTTTCATAGAAAAAATTAATATCCGGATTGAAAAATCCCCGGGTTATATCACCGTCATCTGATATATTTTTTTCAAGTTCGGTCGTGTCCATTTTCCAATAGCCGGCATTCAACCCAATACCCCAACTTGCGTAAACCCTGCATGGCAGCGAAGCGAACAATAAAGACAGCGCTATTTTAATCAGTGATTTCATATGCTCCCCTTTTATACCCTGCATAACCCAAAACAATTTCTTAAGGTCAGTCTACTTTTTTACTAACCTGACTTCAAGGTTTCCTAAAAGGACCTGTCAATCTTAATAAACATAAAAAACCCCCGCCTGCAATTATGGCGGGGTCTAATTTCAAACAATAAACCAGCTTCTGCTATTCTTCACTTTGTGCGAGTAAATAAAACAAGGCCCATTATCGCTTTGTCGGTAAGCGCTGGATGAGAACTCCGGTTTTTTTGATCACTTTGCGGAAATCCTTGCCGCTGGCCGCCCAGTCAACCGTCTCAACCCTGAAAGGCAAACCCGCTGCGGTAAACGCAGCCGAAAGATTTTCAAGCCGCGGCGCAGCAAGCGGCCGCTCCGTAAGCACCGCAAGATCAAGGTATGAATACTTCTTAGCCGTACCGTCAGCCCTTGAACCATAAACCAGCACATCAAATTCCGGCATATGCCCGGCAAGGATTTTCTTTACCTTTTGAAGATAGTTCGGTTTTAAATCAATCATAGTTATGCCCGCCTTTATTCGCTCTTTATAGTTTTCTAGCAAATACCCACCGCTATAGCAAGCAAAACCCGGTCCAACGCTTTCACACCCCTATCCCGTTAAAAGGCTCCTGCTGTCTTTTCGCTCCCACCGGGTTTAACTCCGGTGTATTTTGCGAAATATACTATAATACTTTTATGAAAACACTTCCATTTTTACTGTGCTTTTTTATGACTGCCAACTCAAGCGCCCTTGAGGCGCAAGACACTTATAATTTAAACGATACTCCCGGCTTCTGCATTTTCGGCGGCTGGTCCGGTAAACCGTTCAGCGATATTGCCGCTTTCAAATCAATAATATGGAAAAGTGATGTCGTTTATGTGGGCGAGACGCATGACCAGTTTAAGGACCATCTGGCCCAGCTTGAAGCGCTTAAAGCCCTGCGCGAGGCGCGCGGTTCAAAGGTAGTGGTAGGTTTTGAAATGCTGAACATGACTTTACAGCCCGTTCTGGACGACTACGCCGCCGGTAAAATAACCGAGGAGGAATTCCTCCTGAAATCCGACTGGAAGAAAGAGTGGGGCTTTGACTTCAATCTTTACAAGCCGCTCTTTGACTTTATCCGCGAAAACAGGCTTAATGCGCTTGCTCTGAACCTGCCGAAAAAAATAGTTTCAAAAATAGCCCGCGCGGGACTTGAGGGACTGACACCAGAAGAAAAACAATACCTGCCGGAAAAAGTGGAAATAACAAAACACAAAAAATACATAGCCTACATGAAAGACACCTTTGATGGGCACGGCGACAATCCCATGTCCAGCATGTTTACATTTGAAAACTACCTGGCCTCCATGTGCGCCTGGAACGAGGCCATGGGCTCGCGTCTGGCCGATTTCATGAACAAGAACCCGGGTTATTCCGCGTTGGCGGTGGTGGGGAACGGCCATGTGATATATAACGCCGCGATTCCGGCCTCGGTCAAGTCACGCACATTAAAATTGCGGCATGCCTCTTTTTATACTGAAGACGCCGCGCTCTGCCCCCAAAAAATGCCGGATGAAGCAAAGAACCTGGCCAATTATATCTGGTACATAGCCCATCCCAAAAACGCTGAACCGGACAAAGCACAGATCACATCCGCAGCAACAGCGGCGAAATAGACCAACGCCGCGACGCCATAGTTTTAGATACGGCTATTACCATAAGCCTTAAGCCATCAGCCCCATACCAAGTAATTTCCCTATATAACCTATGGCGTATGGCTTAAAGCATATAGCACTCTTTCCGGATTTACTTCATGCCCGATATTATTAAAACATTACGCGCTTTTCAGCCGAACGCGCGGCGTTTCTTGGCCATGTCTTTTTTGATGGCTTTCTCGCAAAGCATATTCGGCCTGGTGTTCAACCTGTACATACTGAAACTTGGCTATAACCGCGACTTTCTCGGCTCGCTGGGCGCCCTGCCCTCGCTGACGCTGGCGGCGCTCTCCGTGCCGCTGGTCATAATGTGCTCAAAAGTTTCAGCCCGGAAAAACCTGATTGTTTCGCTGGCCCTTGGATTTGCGACCATGGCCGGGCTTTCGCTGCTGACCGGCAGGAACGCCCTTCTTCTTATCTCTGTCGTGTCAGGAGCGTCCGGCGCTTTATTTTCAATAACCGCTTTTCCGCTTATGGTCCGAAGCTCCGCGGAAAGCGAACGCCAGAACCTTTTCAGCTTCCAGTTCGCGGTTTCAATGACGGCGGCTTTCGCGGGGAACCTCGCGGCCGGCTGGATTACTGAGCTTGGAGCGAAGCTTTTCTTCGCGGGCGAGGAAGGCGCAGCGGCTTACCGGTTTACCATGCTTGTCTCCTGCGCGCTGCTGGCGGCGGCCGCCTGGCCGGCGCTTAAGATACGGTGTACTGTCCAGTTTAAAA
>DMES01000043.1 GCA_003450815.1 Elusimicrobiota bacterium
TCAATTTTAACCGGACAGCTGTGCATTTTTAGGGGATGTGAAAACGACAAGACGCTGTCGTGATGATCTATTAAACTATATCCAGCGCAACCTTCAGAACGGAGGTGGATATGGCCAGACCTTTACGTGTAGAGTATCCAGGTGCGGTTTATCACATTACCTCGCGCGGCAACAGACGCGCAAGGGTGTTCGTTAACGATAGGGACCGAAAGACATTTCTAAATATCCTCACTGAAGTGAACCGCAGGTTTGAAATCTGCTGCCATGCTTACTGTCTGATGGACAACCATTATCACCTGGTGTTGGCAACCGCTAATGCAAACCTTTCCAGGGCAATGAGACAACTTAACGGCGTTTACACACAGACTTTCAACAGACTGCACCGGAAAGCGGGCCATGTCTTACAAGGACGCTATAAGGCGATACTTATAGAGCGGGACGCGCATTTGCTGGAGGCCAGCCGTTATGTGGTAATGAACCCTGTCAGGGCCTGCATGGTAAACAGGCCTGAAGATTGGGAGTGGAGCAGTTACCGTGCTACTGCCGGACTGGCGAAAGCTGGAAAATGTCTTACTATCGGATGGCTGCTTAGTCAATTCTGCGATGATCCTGCAGTTGCAATGGCGAAATACCGTAAATTTGTGCTGGATGCCCCAGCGGGTCTCTTTACCGAGGGGGTTGACTCGGGTATAGCTTTCGGCAGCAGGGAATTCGCTTTGTTTTGCGGCCTCCAAGCTCATGGCTGCGGAAACCTTAATGAAGTCCCCAAAGAACAGCGCTATATCGGGAGGCCTGAATTGTCCCTGATAATGAGTGGACCGGGCATGAGGATAGAGAATATTTTAAAAGCGATTGAGGTTTACGGGTATACGCAGAAAGCGGTGGCAGACGTCCTTGGGGTGCATTACTCGGCAGTCAGCAAGATGCTATCGCGGCAAATGTCAAGAATCAAGACCTGACCCCTTTCTTGCGGCGGTACTCGGCTATTTTTAGGCGCACGGCTGCGCGCTTAAGCGCGGACAGGGCGGAATCCAGCTCAATCGCGTCGCCTTTCACATTCAGCGCGTCCTTGGCTTTGCGGTAGGCCTGGCGGGCGCGTTCTTCATCTATCTCTTTGGCAAGCTCAGCTGCTTCGGCAAGCACTAAAACATGGTTTTTGTTTATCTCGGCAAATCCGCTCATCACAGAAAACTCGCCATGTTCCCTGCCTGACTTATAGTGAAGCAGACCCTCTTTAAGCTGTACCACCGTGGAAATGTGGCCTGGCAAAACGCCAAGCTCTCCCTCAAACGCCGGGAGGCAAACGAAGGAAACTTCCTTGTCCGCGAACACGGCTTTTTCCGGCGTAATTATGGAAAGCGATAATTTACTCTTCATAAAAAACCCCTTTCATTCCAAACCGTTTAGGGAACACCACGGTGGCGGGTTCCCCTGGCACTGTCCGTTACTAAGTTTGCTCCGCCCCAAAAGGCAAAGCAAGCTTTGCCACTACAAAAATTGCAAAAAAACCTGGCCTTACCGCCTACTGCTGTTTCGCCCTTTCAAGAACATCCTCAATTGAGCCTGCCATGTAGAACGCCTGCTCCGGGATGTCGTCAAGCTTTCCGCTTAATATTTCGCGGAAGCTGCGTATGGTGTCTTTGAGCGGCACATACTTACCCGCCCTGCCGGTAAATTTTTCTGCCACAAAGAACGGCTGCGAAAGGAATTTCTGCATTTTCCTGGCCCGGTTAACGGTGCGTTTATCCTCGTCGGAAAGCTCGTCAATGCCCAGAATCGCTATAATATCCTGCAATTCCTTATAACGCTGCAGTATTTTCTGCACGGCGTGCGCGGTTTCGTAATGCTCGGCCCCCAGCACTTTCGGGTCAAGGATCCTGGATGTGGAATCCAACGGGTCCACCGCCGGATAAATGCCAAGCTCGGAAATAGCGCGTGAAAGCACTATGGTGGCGTCAAGATGTGTGAACACATTGGCCACGCCCGGATCGGTCAGGTCGTCGGCCGGCACATAAACCGCCTGTATGGACGTTATGGAGCCTTTCTGGGTTGAAGCGATGCGTTCCTCAAGCCAGCCGATCTCGGTTGTCAGCGTTGGCTGATAACCCACGGCTGAAGGCATACGGCCCAAAAGCGCCGACACCTCGGCGTTTGCCAGCACATAGCGGAAAACATTATCCAGGAACAGCAGCACATCCTGCCCCTTTGAATCCCTGAAATACTCCGCCTGGGTAAGTGCTGTAAGCGCCACGCGAGCCCTTGCGCCGGGAGGCTCGTTCATCTGGCCGTAAACCAAAGCGGTTTTTGAAAGGACCGTGCTGCCGTCGGAGAGTTTTGATTCCTGCATTTCGAGCCACAGATCATTTCCTTCCCTGGAGCGCTCGCCCACCCCGCCGAACACGGAATAGCCGTGATGCTGACGCGCCACATTGTTGATCAGTTCCATGATGACTACCGTTTTGCCCACTCCGGCGCCGCCGAACAACCCAACCTTGCCGCCTTTCATGAAAGGCGCCAGCAAATCTATCACTTTTATGCCTGTTTCAAAAATTTCCGGTGAGGTTTTCAGCTCCGTCATCAGCGGCGGATCCCTGTGTATGGGCAGAAATTCCTTGGCGTTTACAGGGCCCCGGTAATCTTTAGGTTCTCCCAGAACATCTATCAGGCGCCCAAGGCAGGCCTCGCCCACCGGCACTTTAAGCGGGGCGCCTGTGTCCTCGGCTGGAAGCCCCTTGCCAAGTCCCGTGGTGGGCCCTAGTGTTATGGCGCGCACGGTATTGTCGCCCAGATGCTGTGCCACTTCGGCAACCAGCACCGCCTCACGCCCGTCTTCCTTGTATTTTATCCGCAAGGCGTTATAAATGCCCGGCAGCTTGCCGGGGGCAAATTCAATATCCACCACCGGCCCTATTATCTGCACAATTTTTCCAATGTTCATAAAATAAACTCCTTTTAGAGGCGTAGCAATCTAGATGTGTAGCAGTTTAGTAATCCAGAAGCATAACCGTTCAAAAGTTGGAATTCTTTAAATTTAATCTTCCACTCTGCTATGCCTCTGTACATCTAAGTTCCCTTTTCCGACTAGCCCCCGAGCGCTTCTGCGCCTCCCACAATCTCGTTCAGCTCGGTGGTGATCATGGCCTGGCGGGTTTTATTCATTTTGAGCGTGAGCCCTTCTATAAGCTCGGCGGCGTTTTTTGAGGCCGACTCCATGGCGTTCATGCGGGCGGCCAGCTCCGCCGCCTGCGACTCCAGCAGCACCCGGTAAAGCTGGGCCTTCAGCTGGCGCGGTAAAAGCGCCTCAAGCAGGCCGGCTTTTGACGGCTCAAAATTAAAATCTCCGCGTTTAACTTCAATGCCGCTTGAGAGCACGCGTTTTTGAAGCGGCAGCAGATCGCCGGTAACTATGCGCTGGGTCAGCATAGATTTGAATTCGTTATAAATGAGCGTGACGCGCTCAATATTTCCTCCCAGAAAAAGCTCTATCACTTTCCCGCCCAGTATTTCGGCTTTGGCGTAGTCGGCCCTGGGAAAGATATTTACCATTTCAAAATGCAGCTCAAGGTCAAGACCTTTCAGCCGTTTCAGGAAATCCCTGCCCTTCCTGCCCACCGCTATCACATATATTTTTTTGCCGCGATATTCCTTCAGCCACGCCAGCGCGGCTTTAAGCAGGTTGGTGTTGAAAGAGCCGCAAAGCCCCTTGTCGGCTGTCACCAGCACCAGGCAGACGGCGCCTGCCATGGTTTTCTCCTCAAACAGTTTATAAGCGGGAGACGCCTTAAAATCCTCCTCACCCATTTCGCTATAAAGGTCTCCCACAAGGGCGTCCATTTTGTCGGAGAACGGCCTGGCGGATAAAATTCCAAACTGGGCCCGCTTTATGCGCGCCGCGGCCACCATTTTCATGGCATAGGTTATCTGCTTAATGCTTTTAACCGAACCGATATGTTTTCTGATGTCGCGTATAGAAGCCATATAGAGAGTTACGAGTTATGAGTTATGAGTTATGAGTTATGAGTTATGAGTTATGAGTTATGAGTCTGAAATCCTTCAACTCTTAACTCACAACTCTCAACTCATAACTTCTTTTCCAGCTCTTTCACATAATCCGCTATGCCGTTTTCCAGATTCCATTCCGGCCTGTAATTAAGGCGGGTCTTGGCCCGGCGCAGGTCGGCATGGGTCCTGTTCTGGTAGAAAGCGTAGGGATTTTCTATATATTCAGGGGCCAGGTCCAGGCCCATAGCCTTATTTAAACAATCCACGACCTTGTTGAAATTCTCAGGATGGCCCGACGCCACATTGCAAACGCCGAAACCATCCGCGTCAAGGGCGTTAAAGTTTGCGCGCACTATGTCCTTAATGTAGACAAAATCCCTCATCTGCTCTCCAAATTTGAAAATACGCGGGCGCTTGCCCGCTTTCATCTGCAGATAAAGCTGGTACATCATGCTCGCCACTTTGCCTTTGTAGGCTTCTCCGGGGCCATATACATTAAAATACCTGAGCCCTGTCAGGGCGATATCTTTATGAGCGGACGCGAAATCACGCGCGACATTGTCCATTATGGCCTTGGAAAAGCCATAGACGTTCTCAGGCTCCGGCGCGGAATCCTCTGTCATGGGACATTTGCCGTTGCCGTATACCCCGGCCGACGAGGCATAAACCACGGTTTTCACCCCATACTGCGCGGCAAAGGCAAGCACCGCCTTGAAACCCTCCACATTCACCTGCATCATTTTTTTCTGGTCCATTACCGTGGTATCCGTAACGGCAGCTTCGTGAAACACGGCGTCGACTTTTCCAACTTTGGCGAACCAGCCGGGGCTTAAAAGATCTTCGCCTATAACATCGCCCTCAAAACCGGATAAATTCTTAAAATGCCCGGAGGAAAAATCGTCCAGAACCGTCACCTCGGCTTTACGTTCGCGCCTCAGCGCGAAAGCTATATTTGAGCCCACGAACCCGGCGCCGCCGGTTACAAGATATTTCATACAAAACTCTCTTTATATTGCGCCAGAGCGCCGGCCAGACGCTCTTCCAGCTCCTTGCCTATTTCTTTTTTTTCGGAAATATCGGCAAGCAGATTGGAGTAGTTTTCCTTCATGAACTGCGGCAGACCGGCCTCAAATTTCTTTACCTTGTCCAGGTCGATATTGTCCAGATAACCCCTGGAACCCGCAAAAAGGATTACGACCTGCTCCGTGAGCGTGAGGGGGTGGTACTGATCCTGCTTGAGCAGTTCCACCATGCGCTCGCCTCTGCGCAGCTGGTCCAGGCTTGTCTTATCGAGGTCCGAACCGAATTGGGCGAAAGCCGCCAGCTCGTTGTACTGGGCGAGGTCAAGACGCAGCTTGCCGGCCACCTGCCGCATGGCCTTTACCTGCGCGGAGCCGCCCACGCGCGACACGGAAATGCCCACATTCACCGCCGGGCGCTGGCCCGCGTGAAACAGGGCGGATTCAAGATAAATCTGCCCATCTGTGATTGAAATAACATTGGTGGGAATATACGCCGACACGTCGCCCGCCTGGGTTTCAATAATGGGCAGCGCCGTTAAAGATCCGCCGCCGTTCTTGTCGTTTAACTTGCAGCCGCGCTCCAGAAGCCTTGAGTGCAGGTAAAACACATCGCCGGGATAAGCTTCGCGGCCCGGAGGGCGGCGCAACAGAAGCGACATCTGTCTGTACGCCTGCGCGTGTTTTGAAAGGTCGTCGTAAATAACCAGCGCATGCTTGCCCTGCCACAGGAATTCCTCGCCCATAGCGCAGCCGGAATATGGCGCGAGATATAAAAGCGAGGCCGGCTGGGAGGCCGAGGCGGAAACTATTATGGAGTATTCCATGGCGCCGTTGTCTTCAAGTATTTTCGCCACGCGGGCCACTGTGGATTCCTTCTGGCCTATGGCCACATAAATGCAGATCGGCCTTGTTTCCGGCGGCTCGTTTTTCTGGTTTATTATGGTATCTATGGCTATCGCTGTTTTGCCGGTCTGCCGGTCGCCTATTATAAGCTCGCGCTGGCCGCGGCCTATGGGGATCATAGCGTCTATGGCTTTAAGCCCGGTCTGCAGCGGCTCTTTCACCGGCTGGCGCTCCACCACACCTGGGGCAATTATTTCAACAGGCCGGCGTTTTGCCGTTTTTACCGGTCCCTTGCCGTCAAGAGGGTTGCCCAGCGCATCCACCACCCTTCCCACAAGTTCCGGCCCCACAGGCACTTCCATCACACGGCCGGTGCGTTTTACCCTGTCGCCTTCCTTAATGCGGGAGTCGGCGCCCATTACCACAATGCCCACATTTTCCCTTTCAATATTTAAAACCATACCGCGCACGCCGCCTTCAAATTCCACCAGTTCTCCCACCACCGAGCGCTCAAGTCCGTAAACCCTGGCAATGCCGTCGCCCACCTGCAGCACCTGGCCCGTCTCGCTTAACTGGGTTTCGGGAACAAATTTTTCTATCCTGGTTTTAATAATTTCGGTTATCTCTTCTGGTCGTATCATTGCAAATACCGCCTTTAATAGAGCTGAAGAGCTGAAGTTCTGAAGCTCTGAAGTAAAATAAGGGAACAATCTTCAGCGCTTCAGCTCTTCAGAGCTTAAGCGCTGGTTTAAACCGCGAATAATTCTTTTTTAAGGCGCTCAAGGCGCCCTTTTAATGTAGCGTCTATCAGCAGATCGCCGATTTTTATTTCAAAACCGCCAAGCACCCGCCCGGACTCCGCCTGCGAGAGGCTGACTCTTTTGCCGGAGGCTTTAACCAGCAGTTTTTCAAGCCGCTTGAGCTCAGCCTCGCTCAGGCTATAGCGGGAACAGACCTCGGCCTTCATTATGGCACACCATGCCTCAAAAAGCCTTAAAGCTTCCTGTACTATTTCCTCAAAGAGGAAAAACCTGTTTTCTTTTACGAGAAATTCCAAAAAAGCGCGGGCGGGGCCATAAGCCGCGGAAGGCCCCATGATTTTTTCCAGAATTTCTTCTTTTACAGCGCCGTTGATAACCGGATGCTCCAGCACTTTCCGGTAAGGCTCAACTGCGGAAAAGACCTTCTTCAACGCAGAGAGCTTGGCTTTTGCGGCCTCCTCAAGCTCATGATTAAAATCCAGGCCGTCAAGGGCCATGTAAGCCCTGGCGTAGCGTTTGGCAAGCATCTTGTCGACCGATTTCATTTTTAGTTCCCCGAAAGGTTCAACGATTTGTCGTTTTTTTCCAGTTCCGCCAGTGCTTCAGCGATCAGCCGGGCATTGATTTTAGGGTCAAGGTGCGCTTCCAGCAGTTTCTCAGAAGCCGCGAGCGTCAGCCCCACAACCTTTTCCCTTAGTTCGCGCACGGCCTCGTTTTTCTGCGCATCTATTTCAATCCTTGCCGTTTCCAGGATACGGGCCGCGCTCCTTGCGGCCTCTTCAATAATCCTTTCTTTCTCTTTTTCGCCTTCCGCCTTTGCCGAGTCCAGACGGTGGGCAAGTTCGGCTTTAATCTCGGTAAATTTCGCCTCCAATTCGCCCTTGATTTTTTCAGCCTCGGCTCTGGCGCTCTCAGCGGCCTCGCGATCCCGCTTTAACGCGTTTTCTCTGTCCTCAACAGCTTTTAAGAGCGGCTTCCAGGCGGTTTTTGAAAGCACGACAACCAGCAGGACAAAGCAGAGTATTGTCCAGAAGGTCAGGCCGAATTCCGGTTTAATCAAAGCTTCCATAAGTGTAAGCCACAAGTGCACAAGTCACAATCCTCTGTAGGTGCCGTCTCAAACGGCCTCTGGCCCACAAACGGCCAGGTCACAAGTCGAGAACCATTGCAGAACTTGTGCTCAAGTGTTCTTGTGCTCTTGCGTCTATTTGGGCATACCGAAGTTCATGACCGCGAGCAGGCAGATCACCAGCGCGAAAAACGCCAGGCCTTCCACCAGCGCAGCCGCTATGATCATGGTGGTGCGTAACGCGGGCCCCGCTTCCGGCTGGCGGGCCGTGCCTTCAAGCGCGCTTGAGGCCAGCTTGCCTATACCGAGGCCGGCTCCCACAAGCGTAAGGCCGGCTCCAAGTCCGGCGCCTATATATCCGAGCCCAAGGAATGTCAAGTCGTTCATTGTAATGCCTCCTGTAAATGCCGCATAGTTTTGTGCCGCAAATTGTCTTTTTAATCGGTCACTTGTGACCTGTGACTTGCCGCTTGTGACAGCGGCTTCGCCGCTAGTGCGGATGCATCGCCGCGCCAGTAAAAATAGCCGTCAGGAATGTGAATACATAAGCCTGCAAAAACGCCACGAATAATTCCAGAAGCAGGATAAAAAGCACCAGCGCCACCGATATCGGCGCCACGCCAAACCCTATAGCAGCGCCGAACGAACCGAAGATGAAAATAAAACTTATGAAGGCCAGTATAACGATGTGGCCGGCTATCATGTTGGCGAAAAGACGGATGCTCAGGGCAAAGGTTTTTGTCACCAGGCCTATTATCTCTATGGGAAAAAGCAGCGGATACAGCCAAAGCGGCACGCCCTTCGGGACGATGTGCGCGAGGTAAGAAAAAACCCCCTGTTCCCTCATGCCGGCGAAGTTGACAAGCGCGAAGGTGGTAAGCGCAAGGCCCGCCGTAACGGCCAGGTTGCCGGTGGCGGTGGCGCCGAAGGGCACCATGCCCAGCAGGTTCATTGTAAGTATGAAAAAAAACAGGGTGGAAAAATAACCCAGATAGGCCGCGCCTTTGCGCCCTAGATTAGGCAAAACCACCTCATCGCGCAGGAAAAGCGTTATTATCTCTATCATCGCCCGGAACGGAGCAAGCGCACTGGAGCGGCTGCGTATGACAAGCGGAAGGATCACAAGCAGTATGACGGCCGAAAGCCCCATCATCAGCAGATGTTTTGAGAACGGAAACTTCAGCGGCCCAAGCGCCCCCCAGGCCCATACATGGTCCACGATGTGATGCTCAAGTATCTCTTTTAATTCCATTTTTTTTCACAGGGACAACTTCAAAAATCATTTGAGCCAGTATAAGAGAGATGGCGAACGGAACTATAATTATATACTTTTCCCGCCGCAAAAGCCAAACCGAACCGGCAAGGAAAACCAGCCTGTACAGGAGCCCCCCCGCGAATACAGAGTAAAAAACCGGGTCCGGTGAGTTAAGCGTTTTTTTCAGCGCCCAACGGGCCAGCGCCCCGTTGAAAGCCCCGGCTGCAAGACCCGCTAAGACCGCACACCAGACTGAATTCATCATAAGCGCCCGTTACTTCTCCTCTTTCTTGAAAAGTTCCCTTATAACCAGATAAAAGCCCGCCGCCATGCCGCCGGCAGAGCCGCCGAGCATGAACCAGGGAGAAGTCCCCATTTTTATGTCCAGTTGATAACCGGCCCAAAAACCGAACAGCACGCTTACAGCCAGTTCCAGGCCTATCTGCGCGTACTTCCAGTAATTTTGGTCGGGCTGATTGCTCATTTACAGTTTAAGCCGCTGACTGCTCACAAACGGTTAATCCTGAAAAACCAGCCTTATTTTACATTTTTCACGGCCTTCCCGCCTAAGAAACAGCAGGTTTTTAGAAGGTTGACAAAGCTGTCTGCTATGTATTATCCTACAAATGAAACATCATCTTCAGGACAATCGGAGAGAACATGCAAAAAATCACAAAATTGGCGCTGGCGTTAACCTTCACCGCTCTTTTACTGCAACCCGCATCGGCGCGGGAAGCAACGGGAAACTCAGCGGGAATGGGCTTTGACATACTGGGCTCATACTATATACCCACTGACAGCCGCTATCAGGGAATTGGAACCGGTTTCGGCATGAATATAAAACTGGACGATTCACTGACAATGGGATACAGGGTGGAAGAATTGAATGTCAGGGGGGACGACACCACCCCGGGAGGCGTACAGGTTTCCTATAACCCTGTGATTACAATGCAGGGAATTACGGCCTACTATAGAACCTTCGGCAGCGAAAAGCTTGCTGTTGATTTCGGTATGTGGATGGGCGCAGCTACAGCATCTTCATTCAATTCAGCCGGAACCATCGGAGTGACCAGCCCGCTGCTTGAACCTTTGGGCAGGGTCACATACACCTCTTCCGGAAAACTTGACGCCCATGTGGTTTTAGGCGTCGGCTACAGGTTCATAAGAAAATTCACTATAACCACTCCGTTCGCCGGATGCGCCAAGGCCCTGAGTAATTTCGACGGCCTGGAGATAACCTTCGGAGTCGGTGTGTCGTTTTAAACTTGCGGCTGCTGTAATCAGCCGGTGAATTTGTAATATAGCCGGCAAAAACGGCCTGTTTCTCCGGAAATAGGCCGTTTTATTTTCCTAAAAATGTTAAAATCAATTCAATGACACTGGAGCTGAGAAAAAAAATACTTATCGTTGATACGGAGGCCGGCCCCGCCGGAGAACTTAAAGCTTTTCTTGAAGAGAATAATTACAGCGTCCGGCACACCGCAGATTACCCGCAATCCATGACGGTCATACAAAACTGGAAACCGGACCTGGTTATTTTAAACATTCTCATTCAGGCCTTCAACCCGATCGATTTTATAAGCGACATAAGGAAAAACCCGTTCACGGAAAACCAGAAAATAATAATCTTTTCCAAAACTCCGAAAACCGAAATAGTCACCGGCCCCTCCCCCAGAGTAAAAGGCTACCTTACAAAACCGATTGATTTTGAAGAGCTTAAAGCGGCTCTGGCCAGGGCGCTCAGCGGGGTAAGCGCCCTTGAACAACCGACGGTCATGATAGCCGATGACGACGAAGAATTTTCCGACCTGGTAAAAATGTTCCTGGAGGCCAACAACTGCAAGCCGGTAATGGTAAGCGATTCCAGGAAAGTGCTGGAAATGCTTAAAATAACCCGCCCCAAAGCCCTCCTGCTTGACCTGATGATGCCGGGCATGAACGGCTTCCAGATAATGGAGGAAATGCAGGACGAAGCCGAAACCGCGAAAATACCGATAATTGTTTTAAGCGGCCTGCGCCTTGACAATTTTCAGGAATGCGGCATAATTACGGGGCTTCCCGAAATAGTGGCCAGGGATCTGCCTAAAGATTTGATGCTGAAGCTTATAAAAGATGTAACGCAAAGCGACCTTGTCGCCCCACACCTGCAAAACGAACCGCGTAAGGACATCCTGAAACCGAGCGTGCTTATAGCCGACGACCAGACCGAGCTTCTGATGCTGATGAAAGAAACAATAGAGGACGCCGGTTTTGAGGTTTTCACAGCCTCGGACGGCCAGGAGGCTCTTAAGGTAATTTTTGAAACCATTCCGGACATAATTGTGCTGGATTACAATATGCCTATTAAGGATGGTCTCAGCGTTGCCCAAATCCTGAAAGACAATCCGTTATTCGCGCATATCCCTATAATAATCTGCACCGCCCACAGTGAAAAAAGCACCAGGATGAGGGGCTTCAGCATGGGCATCGACGATTACCTTATAAAACCCGTGGATACCGATGAGCTGACAGCCCGCATCCGCATGATACTCAAACGCAACAAACTGGTGCTGGACGCAAACCCTCTCTCCAAACTGCCGGGAAATCCCTCCATACAGGCCAGGGTAGAGCGCGAAATACAGAAAAAACTGCCCTTTGCCGTGCTTTATCTGGACCTGAATAATTTCAAGGCCTACAACGATACTTACGGTTTTGAAGCGGGAGACCGCGTTCTCAAGGCCACCGCTAACCTCTTGGTAAAACTTGCCATCAGGAATGAGAATGCCGAAGAGTTTATAGGCCACATAGGCGGAGACGATTTTATAATTGTAACCCGTTTTGAAAAAGCGGAGAACCTGGCCAAGCGCATTACCGCGGCTTTTGACGAAATAGCGCCTTCCTTTTACTCAAAAGAGGACAGGGAACGCAGGACCATAACCTCCACCGACCGGCAGGGTAATATTAAAAAATTCCCATTCCTCTCTATCTCAATAGGCATAGTACACAACTGTCTGCGGCCGCTCCAATCCTTCGCCCAGGTCAGCAACATAGGCGCGGAATTAAAAAAAGTGGCTAAAGCCGCAGAAAAAAGCCACTATGTAATTGACCGCAGAAAAGACTAACTCCTCTGTCAATGCAAAATGCGCGGGTTTTTTGCCTGGTTTAATCCACAATTTTGCACTTTGCATTTTCCACTTTGCATTTTTTTATCGCGCGAGCCCTTGACAAACGAATATCGTAATGTAGACTATTAAGTGCTCTGCGGATAGCCCGTATTTCCGGGCAAAGCGGCTATAGTTATGAAACCGATTCGTTGCCTGATAACCCTCCTGATACTGGCCATAGCCGCGGGTTCCGCCCGCGCTCTGGAGCCTGTGCCGTGGAACGCTCCTGAACATGAGCTCCAGTTCAAGTATTACCTAGAAAGCGGCCTCACCGAAAAGGCCTGGGACGCGCTTTCCCCTGAAGAACAGGCAAAAGAGCTGTTGGACGCCAGGGAACCTGCCGGAAAACGCCAGAAGGCTATAAAGGATTTTTACTACGGGGCAATGCAGAAATGGAGCAGCTCCCAGCTGCGAGAGCGGCTGGCAGCCGCAAGAAAAGAGGACGCCAAAGCGGTTTCGCTGTGGGTGGGCAGGGAGGAGGGCGCGGCTTTTTCGCGCAAGTTCTCCACGCTGCGCGCGATGCTGGACAAGGCCGCCGCAGGCGGCTTGGACAGCGCGGACGCGCTGGCTCTTGAACCTTACCTTTTGCCTGAAGCCATCGCAGGCCTGCGCAGACCTGCCGGGGAAACGCACAAGGAATACGGGGGCCAGAAGAAAGCCGTAAACGCCAAGCTGGATAAGATCTCCGGCTCCCTCTCCAAACCTGGAAACCAGCATATATCTAAATTCTTCGACGGCTCAAACGCCGCCGGCAAACTGCAGGATGAGGACATGCCGGCCCCGGCCCTGAAGAAAAAATCCGCCCTAAACTACCAGGCCGAAAACACCTCCGCGCCACCCGCCAAACAGGCGGGTCGGAATATGTCCCCGGCGCCCGGTTCTCCAAACGCCCCGGCCGCCTCCACAATAAAATATTCCCCGCCGGCCCCTTTGCCCCAGAAAACGGCCGGATCTTCCGCCTGGACCTCCGATGCCTACGGCTATACGGTCACAGCCAACGGGAAAACCCAGACTTACAGGGACGGGAAAAAAGCCGAGGAGGCCATACGGCAGCTGCCCAATGGCGCTATCTCAGGGATAATACTGTACGGTCATGGCTCCCCCGGTATGCAGACCGTAGGCCCGCAAACTTACGACGCTGAATCCACAGCCGCCCTGCTGAAAGGTAAAATGGCCCAGGGCGGCGTGGTCCAGTTCGCCGGCTGCAACACGGCTTCCATAGGCGGCGCCACGCTAAACCCGGCAGTGGGCCTTTCCATAGCCGCAAGGCGCCTGCTTTATTTCAGCGTACCGTATTTCCAGGACAGGGCAGACGGCGTGCCGGCGGCCCAGGCTAAAACGCAGTGGGAAAAGGGCTGGAACGCGGACCTGGCCAAGGACACCAGCGCTGGCGTTAAGGGGGCCATAGTCTGCGGCTACCGCACCTTCGGCCTGGTGCCCGGGCGCCTGCCCATAGTAACCCGTTTAATGAGAACCCAGGAAGCCGCTACACCGGGCGTAGTGGCCGGGAAAAAGGTCTGTTATCAGAACGGCATAGAGGTACCGGCGCCATGACCGATCTTAATTATATTCTTGAAACCGTACTGCTGCTGGCCCTGCCGCTGATACCGATAGTTGCAGGCGTTATGCTACGCAGGAAGTTCTCACCTGCCAGCGCAGCGGAAAGCGCTGAACCGGTTCCTATGAGCCCAGGCCGTAAAGCCGGGCTCCTAGCCGGAAACATACTGCTCTGGGGCGGCATAATGGGCATAGTGTTCATGATAATAGTTTTGCTTAACTTCAAAGGCAAGCTGTAATAAAGGCTGGGGCGGCGGCAAGTGCGCGGGAAACCGCGCTATTTTTTTATCTCCAGGCGTACAGCCTGTCCCGGCCGCGCCTCTTGAATAAGACATATCCCCCAAGACAGCCCGGACCGGGTTAGGCAACCTGCCCGCGCCCACTGGCATTAGCCCCACCACAACCAAATCCGTAAGGCACCTCTTTCAGGAATAATCAGGGCCAAATACCCATAGCAATATAGGCCCTTTTGTTCTGGCAGTTTTATTTCCGGTGGGGTACACTATTTATATGAAAACACTTATTCTTGCACTTTTCATGTTTTTCCCTACTGCCGGCTGGACTAAAGTTTTACCTGTTTCAAAAGCGGTTTCCACTGAGTTGTCAGTGTTTATCATGAAATACGGCGCAAAGCTGGGCCTGGGCATAAACGCGCAGGCCGGCATATTCCGGCTGCAACCCGGCAACAATGAAAAGCCTGAAGCCTCGTCCCTCCCCCCCTGCCTGATCCCGTATCTGGAAGATTTTGCGGGGAAACTTCCGAAAGACAACGCCGAACTTGGAATGGCGCTGTTTCTCAGGGACTACCTGCATGCCAATATGCGCTCCCAGGAGATACGCGGATATATTTCGGGTAACGGCACGGCTAAGATCCGCCTTAATGAGAACGGGGTCCGCCTTCTGTCCAAATTGCTGCTGCGCAATGAAAATTGTGGAAAAAGCTCCGCCGGCAATTCCGGCTATGGCGCCGTAAGGGATGTGAAGTTTTCGCCTGATACTGCAGGCATAACCGCCGAAGCCTCCGGCCTCCGGTCGCTGAGCGATCTGAAGTCTGCAATGGCCATACCGGAAACAGCGTTCGATGGAAGTCATAAAAACGCGGGGCAGGTCCGGATGACCGCTGATGCCGGAACGGTCACGCGACCCCGTCAAAACGCCGCCGGGGCGGCACCCACCCTCACTGGCCCAGCCGGCTCCACCCGTCTTCTCAAAAGCCAACCGCCAAAACCGGCAGAGACGCAATCAACCCGTGTCCGAAGCAGGTTCACGGATGTGCGCCGGGCAAGACAGCGCTGGAAGGAACGTAATATTCCAGTAGTATCGCCTACAATGGATTTTTTTGCAGGCATAGTCCAGTTCGCACAGGATGACGGGGACACTATCCGCTACAAAGGAATCTCTTCTACTGAAGGCAGGAAGGCCGCTCTTGATTTTTCAGTAAACAGCTTCTGGCTGCTGATGTCCGTACCCTCTGTTTCCAACGCCGTTACCGGCGTAGCCGCCAACGCGGCCTCTTCTATATTAAAGGGCGGAAGCGCGGTAGCGGGGAAATACCGTTTCATGGCCCGCTTCCATGAGATTCCCGGCGCGGCATATTCTGCGGCGGAACCCGTGTGGATAGGCGTGGAAAAACTGGCAGGAGGCTCCGGCGCGGGCAAGGGGATAATACATGTCGGCTTCGCAAAATTCCAGGCAGGAGCGCACCTAGGCCTGAATTTTATGGGGGAAACTCATATTTATTTGTCCCATGTCTATATACGATCGCTTAATATTTCTATCCCTAACGAGCTAATACGCGAACTTTGGAAATATTATAAGTTCAAAAACCAGATCCCTGCGATAAAGCCGCTGGGTTAACCTGGTAATATGAAAAG
>DMES01000025.1 GCA_003450815.1 Elusimicrobiota bacterium
ATATACACATTGCTGGAAATCCGCACACCAGCGCCCAGAGCGGCTGCAGCTTCAGACGACACTAGCACGTTATCGGCCAAGCTTACCTGCGTAAACGCAGCCGACGCCGCTGTAATGCCGTAGGTAGCTGTATAATCCGGCGCGGTCAGCCGACCAGTCATTGTATCGCCAGCTTTCAAGACCTTAGTGTTATCAGTGGCGCCCGTAACGCCGGTCAGGCCAGACCCATCACCATAGTACTTGGTGGCCGAACTAAATCCCATTATGTATGTATTACTAGAGATATACACACCACCACCCTGCTCTGCTGCCGCAGACGATATGAACACATTCTCTCTATAGGTAAGGGTGCTGATGTTGGTGAGATCAAAACCGCTCATGTTCAGCGTGGCGGTGGCTATATGGCTGCCCAGATTGTCTCCGGAAACCAGTGTAGCCACATCCGACCACTGCATGGCTCCTGTTGCAAGTTTTGTAATAACCTGGCCTGCTTTGCCGCCATTGATATATATGCTTGACGGCCCGGCTGAAAAGCTGCTGATCCCAGTGAAGTAGGCTCCGGTCGCGAATGTGGATCCTCCGGTCACATACATACCGCTTGACAACTGAACACCGCCACCAACGAAAATATTGCCGGGCGCCGATTCAATATTTTGTGTTATTCCAAGGCTTGAACCAAATATTGAGAAACCCTTCATCTCAACATCGGCATCGTTCCAGTTGCCGCCTATGCCAAAAACAGTAAAATCACCCTGGGCGCCAAACTCGGTCTGATTCTGGGAGTAAAGGACAGAGGTCAGAAAACAGAGGGCAAACAGTACGCAATAACCAGTAAAAAATAAGCGGCGCTTGGCGAATAGGGCTTTATTACCAGCTACATGAGAAATGGCACCGTGGGGAGCGCCATTTTTTATGGAAAATATCCCTGTTTTTTGCCAGTTCATATTTATTCCACTCTCTAAGCAAATACACCAAAAAGCCCTAATTCACACATACAATCCCACATTCAGCAGCCGGTTTAACTGCTGTAATCCACATCCAGTAACCCGTTAGCTATTGCTGATGACTGGTTACTGTTCCATAAGTTGGCCAGTTTAGGAAATATCATAAAGTATACATTACAGATTATATAATGACAAGACCCCGCACTTATTATTCGCCCCGAACCCGCCACCCTTCCCAATAACATCAACATAAGCAGTTTCACTCTCTGGGCTAAGCCGGCCACAATCACACCCAAACAACCAAACCGTAAACTTTTCACATATTTCATATTCTTCTTTTACCTACAAGCACCAGTTACCGCTGTTATTTGTTCCTTAACCAAGCAGCCAGTTTCGTGCCTGAATGAAAAACTGCTATATATTGACCGGAGTTAGCCGCACCGGTAACGTCCAATCTGGCCGCCGGATTTTCCGTGCCTATACCTACCGCACCGGAGGTGGAAACCACAACTTGGTGCGCCGTACCGGTACTGACAGCAAAGCTGTAGGCCTGTGTGTCCACTCCTTTAACTTCAAGGCGAGCCGCTGCCGTAGCAGGCAGGCCTATCCCCACATTCCCAGTGGCCGCAACGGAAAGCCCCTGCTGGCCGGGCGCGCCTCGAAGCACAGCCGTGCCCATAACCTTAAGAGAGGCATTAACATTCAAATTGTTTACTGTGCCGGAAGAAACATAAAAAGTCGTGCCTGGCTGTAATGTGTCCTGATTATGAATAGAAAGAGGGTCGAGTTCAACTTCGATGCCGCCGCCGGTATCGGGACCCGCCGTGCAACTCCATTGTGTCCCATCCCACTGAAGTATCTGGCCGGTCAAACACCCTGATTGATTAAGTTTGTCCTTGTTTACGGTACCAAGTGCCAAATCATTATTTAGTATGGAGCCATCCACTATATGAGAGGAAACTATAACTTCAGGAATTCTGTCCCCTGAAATAAACCCTGTGGTTATATTGGAAGCATTTAAGTCACTAAGGCCGGCGCCATTCCCATAGTACCAGCCGGCGATTACCGAAGACGCAAAGGTTACAGAGTAGTCCCCACCGCCAATCTGAAGGTTAGAGGAAGGATTGAGTATTCCTTCAAGAATAAGATCACCCGTTACAGTATGAGCGCCCAGCGATAATATGGGGTCGGTACCATAACCGCTATGCGTATCCGCATGACGACCCGGCATAGCACCTGTACCAACCGTTGACTCCCAATTTGTACCAGTCCAGAAGGTCAAAGTATTGGTTCCAGAGTCGTACCAAAGATCGCCCGGGGCGGGAGACTGCGGAGGTGAAGCTGCGGTCGTATAGCGCTTACCCGAAAGCATAAGGCTGTTTATGGCGTAAGGCGATGGAGTTAGTTCTTCCCTCGGAGACATGCGGTTGCCCTCAACCTCAAGTTCCAGCCACATACTGCCGCTATGCCAGTCGGTAATCTCCGGTTCAAGCGTAACCCGAAAAACACCGGTGGAGATATTTACATTGTGCTCTAGGCTGGGACAAAGTTCCACGTTGGATACGGAAGAACCGTAGACACGGAATATCATAGCGCGCTGACCGTTTACAAGGAAGCCTGACTGGCGCAAATTGCCCTGGTAGGTGAACTTGATGGGAACCTCGGCGTGCGCAGACAGGGGACCTAGTACAGAGGCCGGCGAACAGAGGCCAAGGAAAGCAAAAAGCAAAAGCCGCGCAAGCCTGCCAGAGGCCGCCGCTTTTACCATTTTTAGCGCTTTAAGCTTTTCCATAACCATTACCGTAAACCAGACTCCACCAGCCGCCTACTTCCCTTACCATCAACTCTCTATGCACACGCGGTATTAAGGGAGGAAGCATTAACTCCAGCAACTTAGCGAATGGTTAAACCTCTACTCCACCACTTCGCCGCCTCCCTACTTCTTTTCCCTTCACCTCCCCCTCACCTTCTTACCCGCCGGGCCATTCCCGGCGGGGCTTTAAGGAGGAAGCATCAACTTCAGTTAACCAGTCAACTGCAATTAGCGAATCACTGATCCACTAATTCCTTTACTTCTTTCTTATCCACGCGGCCAGCGTATTAGCTGCGGGCGCGCCGGAGTAGAACTTGGCCACATACTCACCGGTGACGGCTGTCCCGGCTACTGTCAAGGCAGTGCCACTCGTACCAGCCGTGTTCACACCGTGGTAATTGGTAAGGGCAGCGCCATCCTGCGAGTTGCCGGATACCGTCGAGTTACCTGCTACCTGCAAGTTGCCGGCTATCTGCGAGTTGCCTTTGCCAATGGTATTACCTGACGCGTCAACAGTAAACACCTCTTGGTCGGTTGCAGCGCCGGTTGAAACAGCTAACAGCATGTCACTGGTATCAGCGCCCGCACTTGAAATTTCAAGTTTAGCGCTGGGAGCGGCTATACCTATACCCACACGATCAGTTATGCTGCTCAGCTTTACCACAGCAAGCGCATTATCCCTCATCCAGGGACCGGTTGAGCCTACTATAGCGCTGTCAACATAAGTCTTGTTAGCCGCGTCGGTTCCTATGAGAGGCAGGTTCGGCAGAGTGATATGGCTGCCTGCGCCTGACAATGTGATACTGGAACCGCTGCCCATATACAAACCGCCATAGACGGTCATTGATGAGCCCAGCATGGTCACACCAGCAGTATCGCCGTTTCCGCTCTGAATGAACACTGAGTCACCCATCCCGGACCCGGTTTGGTCTATTTTCTGAATGCGGTCATGGTTGCCTGTAATTGCTGACGCACCTGAGAGGTCGTTACCCCACATCAGGGCCCCATTAGTGTTCCTTTTCAGCACTTGGCCGTCTGCTCCGCCATCCAGCCACATATAGCTCGGGCTTGAGAAGTATATGTTCTGGTTGTAATTCATACGCACTTCGCCGGTAAACGAAGACACGCCGGTCACATACATGCCGCCGGTCATCGTTGACCCTCCTGCCACAAACAGGCCGCTTGATACCTGGACTGCACCGCCGACAAACACATTGCCGGCCGCCCCAGATATTTTATTTGTGATACCAAGGCTTGAACCGAATATTGAGAAGCCTTTCAGCTCAACATCGGCGTCAGCCCAGTTACCTTCATGTCCGATCACGGTGAGGTCATCCTCAATACCGAACTCGGTACCGTTATCGGATGCGGCGTAGACCGCAGGAGCCCATGACAGCGCCATCGCCGCCAACAGGCCGAGTACAACTTTCGTTACAGTTTTCATACTTCCTCCTTATTCTATATACCAATTCCTTAAACTTCTGCTTCCTACTTCCACCATCACCAAATCACCATTAATTTCCCGGTCTTTACGTTTGCGCCGGAAATCACGCGCCAGATATAAACGCCGCTGGCCACTTTTTCGCCGGAAGCGGTTTTGACATTCCAGGACATTACAGCGGGACCACTAGTCGGTGTGGCCAGTTTCCTGACCAATCGGCCATCCAGCGTATAAATCTCAATCCTCCCAGTCTGTGGGAGGCTCTCAAAAATGATGCCTTTGGCTTCGGTGCCGGTCTGCCCCTTCAAGAGGCCAGCCTGCGGGCCGTTGGGCCTGAAGGGCACGGGATAAGCTTTCACATTTGTAACTGTCGTATCCAGGGTGCCGATCAGAGCATAAACGCCCGCCAGTCCGAAATAGGCGGTCAATGTTTTTGATTCTTTGTCCACACCCAGACCCGGCACCATAACCCAGGAGTTGACGGACTCGTCCAGAAGCCAGGTATTCAGCGTATCTACGCGCACAGAGGGATCCGAATCGTCCAGAATGCCGTCGTCATTATCGTCCTTGTAGCGCATAGACATAGTGCCCTTGTTCGCCAGCGTATCGGTAAAGTAGCTCTGCTCGTCAAATATGGCCATTTCTGACATGTTGCTGGGCAACAGCTGGGCCCAGCCGCCCTCATTATCAAGCATTTTTTGGCTGGCGTCGGTAATCTTGCTTGGGTCAATAGATATCGGCTGGTACAACGGGTTTTTGTTAAGCGTAATGTCAAAAACCTCTTTGTTCACGGAATTGGCCGGGAAGAAAAGCTGGACGTCCCCGGTCCCCATGACCAATGTAGTGGCAAGCCCGGACTGATAGGTAAAATGGGGCGGATCATAAAAGCCTTTCCGTTTGGAATAATCGCCGCCGTTTGAGCGGCTGGGGCCGGGAGGCAGGTCGTTCTGGCCGATGGAACCTTTCAGGGCATATTCCCCGCCGCTCAGTTTTGCCCCGCCGCCGTTATCTATCACGGAGGAGGCTATCTGGTATCCCCCGCCGGACGGCAGGAGCGCGCAGAAGGCGGGCCGCACAAACAGGAAAGCCGCCGTGAGCAGGCTTAAAACATTCCGGGATACTTTCAAGGTAGGTATTTTCATAGTCCTTTCGCGTCCAGTTGTATTCAGTGCCCCCGCCATGATATATAGTATACGAAGCACACCCCCACTAATCCCGAAGAAATCACGAAGCAACACACGGTTTGTCAAAGCTTAAATTTTGTTATATAATAAAAAGGCTGGCAGAAAATTATGATTAAATTCACTTTGTGGCTGATAACCCCAGACAGGGATATCTCCGACAAATGGTACAGGCTCTTCTCCAGAGAGCGCCTTAATGTAACCCCGCTGCCGGACCTTTCCGCCATCAGCAGGATACCCGAGGATACCTGGGGACTTGCGTTCGTGGAAATATGCGGGGCGGGTTTTGCTTCCCCCCAGAGCATGAAAACTTTCCTGAGCGGACGAAAGAATATATCCGTAATGGTCTTCAGCAAGCCTGGCAAAACCTCAAATCCAGAGATTTCCGGTTTTCTTGAGAGCGGAGCCGACGATTTTATCACCAGCGATATAGACGAGAGGGTACTGCTTTCAAAGACCAAAGCCCACATAAGGCGTCTTCTGCCGAGCCTGAATCTGGCCAGAACGCTGGTGATGTCCGCGGACGGGGATATTGAAATAGACATGGTCAAAAGGACCATAAGGCTGGGGCTGGTTTCGGGAAAAGAGAAAACCCTGCACGATTTCACCCCTAAAGAATTTGAAATTTTTTCAGTGCTCCTGAGCAACGAAGAGCAGGCTGTTTCACGAAAATCCATAATGGAAGATATCTGGCGGGAAAGGTCTGGCCATGTCAATCTTGAAACCATAGACAAACATGTGGAAACCTTAAGACACAAGCTGGGAGCGTACGGAAAAAACATAAGAACTGTTTACGGAACTGGCTATACTTACAAAAACCGGTTAAAGGAGCCTTCATGAAAGTCTTGTTGGCGGACGATGACGATACTTTCAGGAGCCTGGTGCTTGAAATACTCACCGACGCAGGCTACGATGTGACCGCTGAAATTAACGGTCTGCTTGCTTGGGAAAGGCTCCAGGCTGAGGGAGCCGACATGGCGGTGCTGGACATAAATATGCCGAAGATGGACGGCTTTGAAGTTCTAAGACATATCAGAAGCGACGACAGATTTAAAAATATGCCCGTGCTCATGCTGACCATCAGAGCTTTCGCAGACGACCAGGTGCAGGGCTACGAAACCGGGGCGGATGACTACCTGACAAAACCTTTTGATCATGAAGTTTTTCTGTCCAGGGTGCGGGTGCTTGAGCGGCGGATCATAAAAGACGACAAAAAAAAATAAGCGGGCCAAATCCGCTTTTTTGGGAGCGTATGCATGTCACTCACTCTGGTTATTTGCGCCGTTACCGCCACAGTTATGTTGGTAGCGCTGGCTGTTCAGGCTATACTCACACTTGCGCAGGTAAGGAACACCGCCAAAGCCGTTGAATATCTGGCCCTGAACGCCGACGGCAAACTGACGGCGCTTGACCCCGTTGTAAACGCCATAAGAACAGTTTCCAGCGGCGTTTCCTCCGGCTGGTTAAAGATCGCCCAGATGGTTTACGGACTGTTTAGGAAATAATGAAAAAATTTAATTTTTTCAATAAGCTTTACGACGAGGACACCCTCGCAAAACTGGTTTTCTTAAAGCGCATACATCTTTTTGAAGGCATAAACAAGCGCAGTCTGATACATGTGCTTGAAAACCTGCAGGAGCGGACTTATCTCAAAGGCGAAACCATCTTTAAGCAGGGGGATATAGGACGCGCGCTGTTTATTGTTTTTTCCGGAAAGATAGCTCTGTCGCGCATAGACCCTGCGACGCAAAAAAGCGTGACAATAGCGGAAGTGCAGCCGGGGGAATTTTTTGGCGAAATGGCTCTTTTGGAAGAAATGCCCCGCACCGCGACCGCCTGCGCGATAGAAGAAACCAGAGTATTCATGCTGTTCAAAATAAAACTGGATTCCCTTCTTTTTGCCAATCCGAAAATAGGCGTGATTATAGCATCGCAGCTGGCCAGGATCTTATCCGCGCGTATCCGCACCTATCTGGACAAGCCGGCGACCGACTAGCAGGGTATTCCAGCGTCCTTACTCATCAGGGCTTTGAACTTTCTGCCGCTTGTGCTTTTGACGCCCTCATTTTATGTCTACTGAAATCATAATGCATAAAAAAAATTATCTGGAATACCTTCTTCCGGTATTCCTGCTGGTGGCTGGGCTGGCTTTTATAGTGTTGGCAAGAGGCGCGGTATTTCCGTTTATCCTAAGCGCGGCGCTCGCCTATATACTGAACCCCGTAATAAAATACTTTGAGGTGCGCGGCATAAAGCGAAGCTACGCGGTGCCGGGACTCTACCTCACGGCTGGCGCGCTTATTTTTGTCATCGTTTACCTGCTGTTCCATTTCCTTTCCTTTGAAGTTGCGGCCTTACAGCAGTCATGGCCGCTCTACGCGGAACGCATAGAGAAATTCCTGCTTACCCTTAACGCGACCCTGATTAACAAGTATCCGTTTACGGCCTCGCTGAAACTGGACGAAAAACTTATGCACTATCTGGAGATGGTGCCGCCTTTTCTGATCAGCCTGTTACCAGCGCTTACGCTTTTATTTATTGTGCCTTTTATAACTTTTTTCATGCTGATGGGCGGTTCCGGACTGATAGATTACCTGCTTGACCATATTCCCTCAAAGTATGCCGAATTGGTGCTGCATATCGCCTCAAGGATCGATTCCTCGCTAGGAAATTACCTGCGCGGAATACTCACAGAAGCCTTTATTATTTTCCTGATAGCGTTCATCGGCCTTATAGCGATGAATCTTAATTACGCGGCTTTTATCGCTCTTCTGATAGGAGTTTCAAGCCTGATTCCCTATCTTGGAGCCATAGTCGGCGCCCTGGTAGCTTCGGTAGTGGCGTATTTCCAATTTGAGGCTTTTATGCCTATAGCAAAAATTCTTATTTTCTTCACGGGCCTGCGATTCGCCGACGACTGGATAATACAGCCTTATATCATGAAAAAAGCGGTGGAACTGAACCCGGCGGTTATCCTTTTTGCCCTGCTTGCCGGCGGGGAATTAGGCGGCCTCTGGGGGCTTGTTTTTTCCATACCTGTAACCTGCATTATCAAGGAAATAGTGCAGATAGCAGTTGAACTTCAGGAAACAGAATTCCGCTGGAAGCCTAAACCCGAACCCACACGCATAAGCATACCATACACATAGTCTGAAAATTGCCACTGCAATTTTCAGACACATTCTTCCCAATAGTAAAGATTTTGCAACAAAGATTTTCAATAAAACCTATAAAAAAGGTCATGGATAGTTTTATCCATGACCTTTTTTATATGGGCAAGGAGGGACTCGAACCCTCACTCGCCAGAGGCAAACAGGTTTTTGAGACCTGCGCGTCTACCAGTTCCGCCACTTGCCCATTTGTCGCACCCCGCCCGCACTGCACAGCGTTCGGGGCGGATTGCCGCCGGGCCTTAAAAGGAATGCGGCCCGGTGCTCCACGAGGGGAGCAAAGCTCCCCTTCGTCGTTCGCTCCGCCGCCTTCGGCGGCCCGCTCACTGAACCCCTTCTATATTGAACCCGTGCTCTCTAACGAAGGTAATCGCACGGGCTTATCGGGGACACCCCGCCCGCACCGGACGATCGGGGAAAAGAATACTCACTAAGAACTATTTTACAACATTTACCGGCAACTGATTACCGGTAACCTGCACTATCCCCAATAACTCGTCCAGCCTTACGGCTTTCAGCCCTTTTTTCTGCGCTTCAAGCAAAAGCTTTTCCACGATACGCAAATTTTTCTCTTTTACCTTCCCCCCCCCGTCGTGCAGCAGGAGAATTGCACCGGGCGCAAGATTTTTAAGGTATTGGTCCGTCATTTTATCTTCTGATATTTTCGTCCAATCGCTTCCATATGTCCAGTTCACCAGGACATAACCGTTTTTGGACGCTACTTCCGCCAACCAGCCTCTGTTGTAGCCGTTCGGCATTCTGAGGAAAACCGGCCTGACGCCGGAGGCTTCTTCTATTTCCTTTTGCGCCTTTAAAACTTCCAATTCCAGTATTTTTTTCCTGTCAGGCAATTTATCCAGCTTGAAATAATTTTTATGGGCGTAGGTATGATTGCAGACAAGATGCCCCCCTTTTGCCACAGCCTGCGCCCGTTCCGGATAGGTTTTAACTGCGGAACCCAGCATAAAAAAAGAGGCTTTAACTCCGTATTTTTCCAAAAGTTTCAAAAGGTCCATGGTTATATAGCCAGGCCCGTCGTCAAAGGTAAGGGCAAAGAACGGCTTTTTCACATCGCCCTGCGTGTAAAATTTACCGGCGGAATTATCACCGGCGGAAACCGTCATCAGTAAAAACACCAGCACGAAAATAGATAAAAATAAATTTTTCATCCTTTTTCCAGTTCATCCCAATTCATTTTTTCAGCCATGGGGTTGTTCTCAATATATTCCCTTATTTTAGTCAGTGCTTTTTCGTTCCGTATAACATGTTCGAAATAATTCGGCTGCCACAATCTTTCCTCTTTTTGTAGTTGCAAAGCTTGCTTTGCTTTTAATGT
>DMES01000009.1 GCA_003450815.1 Elusimicrobiota bacterium
ATAAAATTACGTGAGCTTCTGGGCAGGTCCATCGGATTCAACGGCCTGGAGATGTCGCCGGAATCTTTAATGCGCTTTCTTTCGGATTCGAACTTATCCAGAAGCTCTTTTTTCTTCTCTTCCATGGATTTCCCGGCGCCGGAAAAATAATCATTGAGCCGGGATTTATCTTCTTCAATTTTTTTAAGCGCTTCTACTATCGGGTCCGCCCCGCTTTTGACTTCAGGTTTGTCCCAGTGGCGAAGCACATGGCCGCTTTTCCTGTCCACCTCAATGCGCGCCTTGCAGCACGGACAATCTATCATAAAAGTTCCATCGCTCATAAAACCTCCTGAAAACAAGATGCGTAGCAACTTAGAGGCGTAGAGGCATAGCTAGTGAAAGATTGAAATCAAATAACTTAAATTTCTAAACGGCCATGCCTCTGAATTGCTAAATTGCTACGCCTCTATTTTACCCCCCACTTCGGGTGCTGCTGGGGCAGAAGCCTTACAACCGGAAGTCTGGAGGAAGCCTCACAGCAGGCTTTCTCCAGAAAAACCCCCGTCGGCGGCCGCACGGCGCCGGCGGGAAGGGTCCGCCTTGTGGCAGGCTGCAAAAAAAACGGGACTATTCCCGGGACAGAAGCTGTTAATTTCACAGCTTTGGTAAAGTCGTGAAGGCTGGTTTTTGAAGTCAGCACAACCTTTACAAATGTTTTTTCCGGCGCGGTCTTAATGAACTCGGAATGTTCGCGCCAGAAAGGCTTCTGACCGGTTGAAGAAGGCAGTTTTATATCCATGGCCACAACATCCACCAGATTCTTTACTTTGGAAAGTTCGCGATAAAAAATGCCGTTGGTTTCCAGGTGGACGGCCAGGCCGGCCTTCCTGAGGGCGGGAGCCAGTTTCATTATAAATCCCCAGTTGAGCAACGGCTCCCCACCTGTAAGAGAAACCGCTTTGGCCCGGTTTTTTCGCGCGAGTTGAATCACTTCGGCGGCTGCGGACGCGACTGACATTTCTCTGTAATTAGTTCGTTCAGCTCTTAATTCCTCTTGTGACTTGTGACTTGTGACCTGTGACTTGCAACCTATGACTTGTGACCTGTGACCGTAAAAAGGTGCCTGGCACCTTTTTACATGAGCAGCGGGTTCGTCACAATATACGCAATTCAGATTACATCCGGCAAAACGCAGAAACACCTGTTTCTGCCCACAATAAAGCCCCTCACCCTGAATAGAAACGAATATTTCCGATATTTCAGCGGTAATCATTTTAAATATCCGTTACTTGTGACTTGCGACCTGTAACTTGTGACACAAAAAGACGCCAAGCGTCTTTTTGTTTGCCGGGTCCCGCACACCGGCTTCTTTAAACCCTTTTGCGCGCAGCTTGCAGGATTCACACTTGCCACAAGGCCTTTTTGCGCCGGAGTAACAAGACCAGGTGAATTCAATCGGGGCTCCCAGTTTCAACGCAAGCTTTACGATTTCAGCCTTACTCAGGCTGATAAGGGGGGTAAGAAATTTTATTTTGCCGCCTTCGGCGCCCGCACGGGTCCCGGCGTTAGCCGCTTTCTCCAGCGCCCTGTAAAAAGCCGGGCGGCAATCAGGGTAGCCGGAATAATCAATTATATTCGGGCCAAGCACCACCGCCGCTGCCCCTATTGAATCCGCGAGCGACACGCCTATAGAGGCAAAAACCAGGTTTCTGCCCGGCACATAAGTGCTGGGAATTTTTCCGCCTCCTATTTTGGAAAACACCGTATGCGGGAGCTTTTGCCGCGAGTCTACAAGAGAGCTGACTTTAAGCCATGGGAAAGACAGGCTTATTTCATCCAGCGGCACTTTAAGAAGTTTAGCGATTTTACGAGCGCTCTCGTTTTCCCGGCAATGCCGCTGGCCATACTTAAAGGAAACCGCGCGGCAGTCATAGCCCTTCTCAAGAGCCCAGCACAAAGCCGTAGTCGAATCCAGCCCCCCGGAAAATAGTACCACCGTTTTTGGATGTTTCATAATTGAAGTTAAAGCTTGTCCTTTTTCCTCACCCTATACCCTATACCCTAACCCCTGCCGTTAAAGCATTCTCCACCACTCCATAAACTCCCATTATTTTTACTCTAGGCAGAACATTCATGGTGTCTTTGTTTAAAGCTATTTCCATGTCCATTTTCCCTGTCTCGGGCCGCAAGGCCATGAAATCCATAATTCTGCCGCTTTTATGTATTTCCTCAAGAGCTCCGGGGAAAGCATCCTTTCCGCCAATTTCCTCCGCAAGCGACCTCGCGCAGATGAAATCCTCAACATGCGCCCTGTTGTAATAAAGGCAGGCCGGCACCATAAGCGTCGGCATGGGATTTGCGCGGCAATAACCGGCGAAGGCCGAAGCGTTCGCGAAACAGGCGATTAAAACCTCTTTTGAAAGAGCAAGTGACATAACCGCAGGGGATCCGGAGTTAGTCACAACCAGCGCCGGCCTTGAGTTATCGGAGCGGTAAAGGGCGGTATGCGGCGAGTTATCATATTTGTCCACATCCGGCCCCATTTCGATTTCGGAGAACAGATCGGAATTTTTTTCCACTTTCCGGACCGCTATGGCATGCGCTGGACTTGAGTATACGCGCACATCGCGGCGCCCGTTTTTCAAAAGCGCGCAAACCGTGTTTGAAAACCGGAAAAGGTCTACTACAACGCTCCGGCCGCGCCAGAGCCTGGCTTCGGAAAGCTCGTAAGCGACACGGATCTCAATTTTGTTCTTGGGTTGCGGTGGAAACGGATGTGACATATTTAATAGCGAGGGCGCTTAAATAAATTTCTGGCTCCTGATAAACTCCCAGCTCCGGCCCCGAGGGAACTTCTCCTACGGTAATTATTATCGCGTCAGCGCCTATTTTGGCGGCCATTTTACGCGCCTTAAATTTCTGCCGTTCTATAGTATTTGAGTCGCCGGCCGGGATTCTTTTGCTGTGGATAATAGCCACCCCTCCCCATGGCCGGGTGATTTGCTCGCGGGAGATAAGAACAGGGACCTGTTTCCAGCTGCGCGGCTCAGACCATGGCCCCACCTGTATGATGTCAGGCCGTGAAACCGCGCAGGCCGCAAACAGGCTCAGGCCGGCCGCTAAAACGATCGTTTTCAGCGGGGGGGCTGCAGGCCCAGTTCCTTGCATATTTTTTTAACCGTGAAATCCGCTATCTCGGTGTGGCGGGTAACTGGGACTTCCTTGTTTGAAACCGGGTTTGAGAAGACAGAATACTTTCCGCCCTCCCGCGACAGGACGCAGCCGCCCTGCAACAGATACCTTACAAGGTCTTTTCTCTTCATAAACACCTCTTGACGGAACCGAAACCACGCCCCCCGAAACGGTCCGTTGAGTATATTTTAGCATTACTTGATTAATCTGGGAAACCTTAAAGGACGCAATGGGAATTTTTCGGGGTTCAGAAAGCCATTACGGCTAACTTGTAGCAGACGGCGGAGATAAGAGCCGCGGCTGGAATGGTAATTATCCAGGCCCATACTATCCGGCCGGCTATCCCCCATTTGACAGCACGCACACCCCTGAGACTGCCGACGCCGACTATAGCGCCGGTTATAGTGTGGGTGGTACTGATGGGTACGCCTATCGCGGAGGCGCCGAACAGCACCAGTGAAGCGCCAAACTCCGCGCAGAAGCCGTCCACAGGGCGAAGCTTAG
Organism: Elusimicrobiota bacterium; assembly: GCA_003450815.1. Taxonomy (GTDB): domain Bacteria; phylum Elusimicrobiota; class Elusimicrobia; order Elusimicrobiales; family UBA9959; genus UBA9634. The sequence continues at coordinate 3,679 of DMES01000009.1, forward strand.
AGAGCTTGTTTCCCATAGTCTTAATAATGCGCCAGCCGCCGGACATTGTGCCCAAAGCGATAGCCGCATGGCAGACAAGCACAATCCAGAGCGGCACATGGAATTCCTTACCCAGATATCCCGCGCTGAAAAGCAGCCCCGCGATTATGCCCATCGTTTTCTGCGCATCGTTGCCGCCGTGGCCCAGGCTATAGGCCGCGGCCGAGAGAAGCTGTCCCTTGCGGAACAAATGGTCCACTTTTGCCGGTGTGTAACGGGCAAACACATTGTAGACTATAACACCCAGCGTCAGCCCAAGCAACATGCCCACCACAGGCGAAACAACTATGAACACCAGTGTTTTGATTATTCCCTTCATCACCAGCGCGCTGGCGCCCGACTTAACCAGAGCTGAGCCTATAAGTCCGCCCACAAGAGCATGCGATGAGCTGGACGGTATGCCGAAATACCAGGTTATAATATTCCAGGAGCAGGCGCCCATAAGCGTGCCGAAGATGATATAGCTGTCCACCTGGGCTATGTCAACTATGCCCTTGCCGATCGTGCCGGCCACATGCAGGCCAAAGAAAGCGAAGGCTATAAAGTTGAAGAACGCCGCCCAGGCCACCGCGTATTTAGGGGAGAGTACGCGGGTGGCCACGATAGTGGCTATGGAGTTAGCGGCGTCATGAAAGCCGTTCAGGAAATCAAAAACCAGAGCCAGCGCCACCAAAAAGATTATGGCTATAAGCGTGCTATCCATGTTTCACCAGTATTGACTCGATAACTTTTGCCACATGCTCGCAGTTGTCCAGCGTGCTTTCCGCCACCTCATACATCTCCTTCCACTTTATGACCATAATAGGGTCCTTCTCAGTTTCAAAAAGATGGCTGATGGCCTTCTCGCGCAGAGCGTCACCCAGGTTCTCCAGCCGGTTCACCTCTATGCAGTGGTCCAGCACGCGGCGGGCGCGCTTGGTGTCGTGCATATGCTTTACCGCGTTTGAAAGGGCGACTGCGGACTGGTCTATGATGTCTATGAACTGGGAGAAGTATTCGTCGCCCGGGTCCAGTTTGTAGAGTTTCATGCGGCCGGCAATGGCATTGAGCAGGTCCAGCACATCGTCTATCTGGTTGGCCAGCGCGAAAATGTCCTCGCGGTCTATCGGGGTTATGAAGGTGCGGTTGAGCATGTCAGTGATCTCGTGCGAAAGAGTGTCGCCCTCGCTCTCCAGGTCGTGCATCTTCCTTGCGGAGGTTTCATCCATAACGCCGTTCTTCAGTATGGACTTGAAATAACCAGAGGCCTTCACAAGGTTCTCGGCCTGCAGATTGAGGTAGTCAAAAAATTTTATTTCCCTGGGTATGAAATTAATCGGCATGTTTTCTCCTTGCATTTTCTGAGGTTAATTATCATTTACTATACTTTAGAAAAAGCACATAAAGGCTGTTTAAAGCCCATGTAAAATGTATGTAAAACCCCGTGGGGTCCGGACGCGTTTTGCACATGCACTATCTAAGCTGCTCAGGATGGTGGCGCACCACTTTGGCGTCAACCATGTATATAATATCCTCGGCCATGCTTACGGCGTGGTCGCAAATCCTCTCCAGATGCCTGGCGGCCAGCAGCAGCGGCACGGCCCTGTCGGCTGTTAAGCCGTCTTTCATCATATAGCCGTATATAAGCTCTTTTTCCACACGGCGCTTCAGCATGTCGGCTTCCGGATCTGAAAGCACCACTTTTTTGGCGAGTTCTGTGTCACCGTTTATAAAGGAATTTATAACGCCGCCTATCATGCGCTTGGCCGTTTCAGCCAAGCTCGGGATATCCACAAGCGGCTTCAGCAGCGGCTTGTCGGAAATATCCAGCGCCCGCTGAGCCACATCCACGGCCAAATCGCCGATACGCTCCAATTCCGCGTTCATCTTTATGGCGGTGATGATAAAACGCAGGTCTCCCGCCATCGGCTGATGCAAAGCTATCAGGTCCAGACACTTGTCGTCAATGGACAATTCCAGCCTGTCCATTTCAACGTCGGAATCAATAACTTTTTTAGCCGCGGCCTTGTCCCGGTTTTTGAGAGCGTCCACGGAGTTTATTATGGCTTCCTGCGCCAGCGCGCCCATTTTAAGGATATCGTTCTTCAACTGCTGAAGTTCCTCGTCAAAATGCCTGTGCATGATATTACCTCCCGATTTATGGCTGCTTTACCCGAACCTTCCCGTAATATAATCTTCCGTGCGTTTGTCGCGCGGGGCTTTGAATATGCGGTCCGTCCTGCCGGTTTCAATAAGGTCGCCCATCAGAAAAAACGCGGTCTGATCGGAAACGCGCGCGGCCTGCTGCATGTTATGCGTCACTATCACAATGGTATAATCTTTTTTAAGTTTGAGTATAAGTTCCTCTATCCTGGCGGTGGAAATAGGGTCAAGGCTTGCGCATGGCTCGTCAAAAAGGATTACTTCGGGCGAAACGGCAAGACACCTGGCTATGCAAAGGCGCTGCTGCTGGCCACCGGAAAGTCCCAGCGCGCTGTCTTTAAGACGGTCCTTTATTTCGTCCCAGAGGGCGGCTTTTTTAAGCGAGTCCACCACCTTCTCCTCTATCAGGTTCCTGTCCGTAACGCCGTTGACCTCAGGCCCATAAGCGACATTTTCAAAAACGCTCTTGGGGAACGGGTTCGGCTTCTGGAAAACCATACCCACGCGCTTTCGCAGTTCCGCCGCGTCGCAGGCCGGAGAAAGTATATCCAGCCCGTCGATAAGTATTTCCCCCTCAAAATGGGTGCCGGGCACAAGTTCGTGCATGCGGTTGATCAGCCTTATAAAAGTCGATTTGCCGCAGCCTGACGGCCCAATGATGGCCGTAACGCGGCGCGGGCTGAAACTTATGCTTATATTGTTCAGCGCGCGTTTTGTGCCGTAATAAAAATTAACGTTGCGGGCGCTTATCTTGGCCTCCGGGCCGAACACATCCGCCTCGCCCATGGAATTCATATTCACGCCCACAGGGCCTTTCACCAGCGACGGGTGGAAATTCTCCGTGCCCATCTGTTTTTCGTAATCGATATTATGCATTGTATGTTTTCCTTTGCCTGGCCCTTATGTAAATTGCCAGCATCGACACCGACAACACCAGCATGAGCAGCAGCAGGCTTGAGCCATACGCAATGCGCGTTTGTTCTTCCGGGTGCGTACCCTCTGTCATCAGGGCGTAAATATGATAGGGAAGCGCCATAACCTCGGAAAACGGCGAGTGCGGATAGCCTTTAACATAAAAAGCCGCGGCCGTAAAAAGTATGGGCGCGGTTTCGCCGGCCACCCTGCCCACGCTCAGGATAACCCCGGTAAGTATGCCCGGCAGCGCCGCCGGCAGCACTACCCTGCGTATTGTTTCCCACTGCGTGGCGCCGAGAGCCAGCGAAGCTTCCCGTATGGACTGCGGCACCGCCGTCAGCGCCTCCTGCGAGGCGGAGATTATAACCGGCAGCGCAAGTATTCCCAGCGTGAGCGAACCGGACAGTATGGAAACACCGAAGCCCAGATATTTTACGAAGACCGTCAATCCGAACAGGCCGAACACGACCGAAGGCACCCCGGCCAGGTTATTAATACTGATACGCAGCAGGTTCACTATCCAGCCTTTCGGCGAATATTCTGTAAGATAAACCGCGCTGGCGACACCGAGCGGCAGCGCGAATAATATAGCGCCCAGCGTAAGATAGAAAGTCCCCACTATCGCCGGCGCCACGCCGCCGGCCGTCATAGAATCGCGCGGCGCGGCGGTAAGGAATTCCCAGTTTATCACGCCTAAACCCCGCGCGGCTATAAAAAAGATTATCGTGCCAAGGAAGAATATATTCGCCGCCATACAGGCGCCAAGCACGCCGAACCCCAGCTTTTGAAAAATATCGCGTTTTTTCATTATCTTGAAAGCCCCAGCTTCAGCCTGAACCTGCGGCTTATGAGCTCGGCCGCTATATTGAACACGAAAGTTATAAGGAAAAGTATCAGCGCTATCGCAAAAAGCGCATTATAATGATCGCTGCCTACGGACGCCTCACCCATTTCCGCGGCTATTGCGGCGGTCATCGGCCGCACAGGGTCGAATATAGAACTCGGGATGACGGCGGACCCGCCGGCCACCATCAACACGGTCATCGTTTCGCCTATGGCGCGGCTCATGCCGAGTATTATGGCGGTTGAGATGCCGGAACCGGCAGCGGGAATTATCACTTTCGTAAGGGTCTGCCAGCGGTCGGCCCCTACGGCAAAAGACGCCTCCCGGAAGGACCTGGGCACATAACTCAGCGCGTCTTCGGCGATGCTCGCCACGGTAGGCGTGGCCATCACTCCGAGTATAATGCTGGTAGTCAGCGCGCAAAGGCCTATCGGCAGATTGAAAGAATTCTGCAGCATGGGAGCCAGAATAGCCATACCGAAGAAGCCGTAAACGATGGACGGAACAGAAGCCAATATCTCTATCACCGGCTTAAGCACGGCGCGCTGCCGCGGCCCGGCTAATTCGTGCAGATAAAGCGCGCTGCCCACGCCGAGCGGCACGCAGATAACCAAAGCCCCAAGCGTCACCAACAGCGAAGCGAGTATCAGCGGCAGTATGCCAAATTCCGCCGGCTCCGCCGTGGGATACCAGCTTTGCCCCAGCAGAAAATCTTTCGGGCTTACTTTTGTGAATATGGGCAGGGCTTCTTTAAACAGCACCAGGACAATGCCGACAAGGAAAGCCAGCGAGGCAAAAGCCAGCATCGTGAACAGGTATTTTATTATGCGCTCTTTTTTCTTATTCATCAATGGTCTTCCGCACTTTCCGGATCTTGATAATTAAAGTAGTTATGAAACTGTATTGTAACAACGCGCAAAGGCCGTCGCCCTGGACGGATGGCCTTTGCGCGCTGCACCGTGGTCGCTTATTTAAGACCCACAAACCCTTCCTCATTCACTATTTTCTGACCTTCGGCGCTCTTAACGAAGTCTATAAACTTCTTGATCATACCTTCGGGCTTGCCGTTCGTATACATGAACAGCGGCCTGGTTATCGGATACTCATTCTTAAGCACGGTATCCTTGGTAGACTCAATTCCTTCCACGGAAACGGCCTTCACGGAAGTACTGACGTAACCCAGACCGACATAACCTATCGCGCCGGGAGTACGCGACACTATGGAGGCGATCGCCTGATTTGAGGCCTGCATAATCGCGTCGGGGCGAACTTTTTTCTTATCCAGCACCATTTCGCTGAAGGCCTCGAATGTGCCGCTGGCGCTGTCGCGCGAGATCACGACTATCTTCAGGTCCGGCCCGCCGTACTTCTTCCAGTTGGTGGCGTGGCTGGTGTATATTTCCTTTATCTGCGCGCGGGTCAGGTTCGTTATGGTATTGGACGGGTGCACTATATGCGTTATGCCATCCATGGCTATTAAGTGCGCTTTCAGGTCGCGCCCGCGCTTGGCTGCTTTAGCCAGCTCATCCGGCTTTATGGCGCGGGAAGAATCGGCTATATCGCAAGTGCCGTCTATAATGGAGGCTATGCCCACCCCGGAGCCGCCGCCGCGCACGGAAAGGTCCGCGTCTGGATTGTTCTTCATGAACACTTCCGCCGCCTTCTGCGCTATGGGCAGAACAGTGGTGGAACCTTGGAGGACTACTTTACCTGCGTAGGACGTGCCGGCCATCCCTAGCGCCATAAGGGTTATTATCAGTTTTTTCATGTTTTTATTCTCCTGTTTTAATTTAGAACTTGAGGTTGATGTCCGCCTGGAACAGCCGCTCGCGCTTGCGCGCTCCGTTGCTGATAGGCCTGGCATCAAACCAGGCCAGGTTGACCGCGAAATCCCGCATCAGCCCTACGGATAGCTGCGTCTTCTGTCCTTCCACATTGGTCGAGCCGCCATAGAAATCGGAGTCGGGATAGGTGTCCAGCCAGGCGTCCTTCTCTAGCCGGCGCAGGCTCCAGCCCAACTGCCACTGCCCCGCGTCCTCTACTTTACGCTGGCCCAGTTTGAAGCCGGCTATCCAGCCCTTGTTGTCCCTGGAATGTTCAAACGCCTGTATATAATTTCCGTATATCCCTGCGTAGGTTATATTGTAACCGAAGTAGCCCAGCAGCGGCAGGGCCACCGGGTCAAGGATATTGGCGTTGACCTCCAGCTCCGGGCTGACGGAGTTGTAGCCGTATTTATGCTTGCCGCCTGCGACAGTGTTGGCCGTCTGATATTCCGTGGCCGAAGGCCTGTTGGCGAATGCGGCGTGGCTCTTCACATGGTTGAACCCGTAAACCGCGGCGCCGGCCTTGAAGTCATAAACGCCGGCGTTGTCGTGCCAGCTCACACCTGGCTGCGCGAACAGCAGGCCCGGGTCCTGCGGGTCAGCCGCGGCCTCGCCCAGCACGAAGTAGCCGGCGTTGCCGAAAACCTGCCAGTTGTGGTTCACCGGCGCGGTCAGACGCGCGCTCAGCCCTTCGGGGTTTATATCCGTGTCCCAGAGCATGTCGCTGGTCAGCCATAGCGGATTTTTATTGCGACCGGCTGTGAAGGCCAGATAGTCGCTGGCGTTGTACTCGGCGAAGACATAGTCTATGTAAAGGTTCTTCTTGGCGAAGTTATCGGTAAACGTCTGGTTGGTGGAACGCGGGTCTACGCTTGAACCGCTGGCGAAGCCGAAGCCGGTGTAGACCTTCTCGTTGACCTTGGCGTCGACGAAGAAGCGCAGGCGATACCGGGCCCTGTGCTGGTTATAGACGTTATTCTCGTTGTCGTTGAACTGGTAGCGCAGGCGCACGTCGCCGCGGAACTTCAGCGTCTGCACCCACATCGGCAGCGTGGTATTGCGCTGCTGCGATATTTCTTTTTTCACTTCCTCCTGGGTGCCTATCCTTATTTCCTGGGCTTCGCCGGGATCGAGCATGCTTTTTTCCACAAGCCGGTCAAGCAGCATATCCAGCTCTCCGGCGCGGGCGCGCATGGCCGCCGCAAGCAGCAACAGGGCTAACAGGGTTTTCTTAAGTTTCATAACTTAAGTTTAGGAAAACCGTTTAAAGACGGCTTAAAGACGGTGTAAAATGCGGGTAAAACTATTTAGG
>DMES01000024.1:0-52363 GCA_003450815.1 Elusimicrobiota bacterium
TTCTTAGCCCGCTTCTCCGAATAGGTAACAACCAGACGGCTGCCATCCTCTTTCCTGACTATGAGGCTGCCGCCGTCTAGTATACCTTTAGATTTTTGCAACACCTCGGCTTTAACCTTGCCGCTCTCATTCTTTATCCGGGCTCCGATAATGTACGGATAATTCTCTTCTGCAAGCAGCTTCAGATTATTAGACGAAAGAAGGCCGGCATCGGCTACAACCACCGGCTTACCAAAACCGTAGGCGGATTGTATCCGTTTCAAAACAGGCAGAAGCGTGTGTCCCTCAAAGGTGTTGCCCTCAAAAATATCGTAACCGATAGGCAATCCGTTCTGTCCTACCAGCAGCCCTAGCATAATTTGCGGCTTCTGAAACTTACCATCCTTGCTGAAACCTATCTTGCGCAAATCGTCTTCCTCTTCAGCTTCAAAGTAAAGTGTCGTCATATCATAGAAAACGACCGCGATGCTTCCGCCAAGCCTCTGTTTAGTGTGTTGATAGGCAATAGCACTGGCCTGTTCTTTATAACGGCTGCTCAGCTTATCCATGAAGCGGTAAATCGTATCCACGGATAGCTCCGTGCCGCGATAACGCCGCAGATAGTCAATTGTTTTAAGCTTGCTCAAAGGAAAAGCCAGGCGGGCGATGGTCAAGTGCCGGAATATCTCGTCGGCAATAGCGGAAAAACCAATGCGGTCAAACAACGTCCCAAAGATAAGTTCCGGCCCGACCGTGTGGATTTGGGCGTTGGATAACTGCGTAAGAAAATTTTCAACATGCAACTCACCCTGGTTCAGGCTCGGAAACAACAAAGACTGACCGGGCGGGTCTGCATTGATAATCTGTTTTGCCTGAAGAACCAGGCGCGCTATTTCGTCTGGGTCACGGGAGGTCCCAAGCGTTTGTATTAACCAAGCGCCGTTGCTTTTATCAATAACTTGTACGGTAATGGAACCGCTTTTGTTTTGCTTCTTCCTTAAAAACATCCTTCTATTTTACCCGCGAGGCACCCAAATTGCAAGGTGTTCACCAATGAGAAGGGGGTAACTTTTAGGGGGTCTGCGGAAGTCGGGTGAAATCGGAAACCAAAAGCGAATAAGAGCAAATCTTAACATCACAAATAAAAGCCCCGCTTTGGAAGCGGGGCTTTTATTTGTGAATGACGGATGCAATTAATCGTCGGGAGTTTCTTCGGTGCCAGCCTCCATGGCAGGTTCGGTTCCCGGAGCTGGTGTCTTTTTTTGCGGCACTAACCAGGTATTGTCAGGAGTTTGCGGGACTATCGGTTTAATATCTTCGGTATCCTTGTTTGTGGGCTGGTCTTCCCGTGGTTTTGGTGGTAGCCAAGTCCTGTCCGGCGGTTCCGGCGGGCCGGCGGGAGGGTGTGTTTCCTTCCAGCCTATTGTTTCCTGCTCGCTGGTTGGTTTCAGTTGTTGTCCGCGGTCCGCCTTTTCATACGCCCGCGTTTTCATTTTTTCATAAATCCCGGTTGATGCCCGCCAAAGCATTTGCCTTATCAGGCTTTTTTCCTTGGCTCCGGGGGACAGCAGCGGATATAATGGCGCCAAAAGAAGGTGAAACGAGGTCTTGTTATAAGCTGTTATTTCGGTTTTTAGCGTGCCGGAAGAGGTAACGCATTCGACTGTCAAAGAGTAGTTGACTTTAATAGAGGAAGGCAGTATAAAGATAAAAGCCGTATCCACGAAGTAAGATTTCCAAAGGTCGTGATAAGTCCAGCGGCCCAAGGTGACAAGTTTAAGCTTAATTATGCCTGACCCGGTTTTTGGGTCATAAAGGCCTGCCTTACTTAAAACATCCTTAGCTTTGTTCCTGAAATACTCCAGATCTTCGCTTCCCGCCGGCAAAGCAACCATCTTTTTGGGAGTTGAAATAGAACCCTCGCCTATAGAGTCGGTGGCGCTTCTGAATGGGAAATTCTGCCAGCTTACCTGGATCTGAGAGAATGGCTTAATGCTTTTGTCCTCAAGCAGTGCCTTAAGAGTGTTCCTTTCAAGCAGTATGTCACCCGACTGAAATGAGGCGCAGGCGCAGCAGAACACTGCCGCCGCGAGCGGTAAAGCAATTTTTGTCTTATTAAAACTGCCGATCACAGTTTTCCTGACCTTTATCATATGAAAATACCTTTGATTTTTACTATATTATCTTATTACAGCGGGAAACCACAAGGTAAGAAGCGAATAGCGGAGGGATAATGAGGTTTAAAGTTTCAAAAACAGGTTCCAGATACTGTTCCTGTTAGCTTTTGTGCTGTTGCTGCCAAAAAATATGTCAACCAGAAAAATAGAACAGATAATAAAAGCGCCCGGCAAGCCGGATGTCATAATCCGCCTTGCCAATACGCATGATATGCGCCGCATACAGATGCTTTACGCTGAAGTATATGGCGGGAACTACTCTATCCCTATAGTTATAGACAAAGAAAAGATGCGCAGCGCCATAGAAAACGATGATTACTACTGGCTGGTGGCCGAATCGTCCGGCAGGATAGTGGGAAGCCTGGTTTACGAACTGGACCTCCCGCGCCGCATTTCAAAGGCTTTCGGGGCAGTGGTGTCGCAGGAATTCCGCAAGCTTGACCTGGCTTACACCATGATGAAGCTTATCCTGGACGATATTACTTACACAAAGGACCTTGTGGACGTGGTGTATGCCACCACACGCACCGCCAATTACGCTCCGCAGAGGCTTACTGAGAACCTGGGCTTTGTTAAGCTGGGTATTTTCCCGAACACCCACAAAGTGCAGGAAAACGAAACACATTGTTTCACCGGCTATTTCACCGAGCAGGCTCTGTTAAAAAGAAGGTGCAGGACGCGCCTTATCCCTGAAGTCGCGCCTTTTTACGATATAGTGTGCAGGCAGCTGTCTCTGGATAAGCCTTCAATTAAAGATGTGAAGGGGGACTACAGCGATCATGCGCAGAAAATACCAATTCTTCCTTTTGAAGCTATTACAGCGCCTTCTTTCATAAAAAACCGGTATAAAAAATTCAGGAACTCCGGTTTTTTTGAGCACACTGTAATGCCGTTTCACGAGCCGAACCTGATACTTATAACTCCCGACCAGTCTACGGAGATCTATCTCACGTATAACAAAAAGGACAAGTACAGCGTGGTGGTGGGCGGCATGAGCGCGGAAAAAAGTTTTACGGTGCTGCTTGAAAGTCTGGCCCGCAAAGTAAGCGAAATGGATATGACATACATTGAGGTTTTGATAGATGCCTATTCGCCCTGGTTGCAACGCGAGGCCATGGATGCCCGGTTCATTCCCAGCGCCTATTTTCCCTGCGCCAAAAAAGTGGGCAAGAAGCGCTACGACTGCATAGCTTTCTCGCGCACTTTTGATGTGCTGGACTTCAGGAATGTGAAAATTATTTCGCTGTATAAGAATTTTCTTAAAGAATACCTTAAGCTTTGGCGGGAAAACTATATAGAGCTGGTGTTCAAATCGGAACCGAAGTAACAGCAGGGTAGAGGGTATAGGGTAGAGGGTGGGGAAGTAAGGTGCTCCTTCCCTAAACCCTAGTCTCTAGCCCCTATCCCCTTGCAAATATGGCTGATTTATCAATTGAAGACCGCCTTCCGCCTTTTTATAAGCCGCTCAAGGGGCGTTCCGCGCTTGACGCGCTGTTCGAAACTCCGGCGTTTGAATATTCACCTAGAACCTCAAAAGCTTTTTGCGCCGCCATGCGTTCGGCCATGACTTTCCAGGCGAGCCGCTCAAAATTCCTTAAAAACTTTTTTAAGCTGGAAGGCTTCAACCCGGCTTCAATTCATACGGAAAAAGACATCTCCGCCATGCCTTATGTTTTTGTAGCTGCCTTAAAAGAGCGGGACCTTACCACGCTGCCGGAGAGTAAAATCGTGCTGGAGCTTAAATCCAGCGGCACCTCGGGCCAGCGCAGCCGCATGCAGCTGGATAAGGGCTCTCTCATGCGTGTGCGCCGCATGGCCTGGAAGGTGTTTGAGGGCCTGGGACTCACGGACCTGAAGCGGGCGCATGACTATATCTGCTTCACCTACGACCCCGAAGTGGCCAGGGATCTGGGTACCGCCTGGACCGATAAACTGCTTACCGGCTTTACCAAAAAAGGCGAGATCTTCTACACTTTCCGCTGGAGTAAGTCCAAAAACGACTTTTACTTTGATATAGATGGAGCGGTTTCGGCCATGAAGAAGTTTGAGGCTTCGCAAAGCCTGGTGCGACTGGTCGGCTTTCCGGCTTTTGCCTTGAAACTCACCGAGGAATTTAAAAAAATCTATGGGCGCTATCCGCGTCTTAACCCCGGCTCCAGCGTGGTTACAGGCGGCGGCTGGAAAACGCTTGCCGACGAAGCTGTGGACAAGCAGGTTTACCGGAAGATTCTGGCCGACAGCCTTGGCATACCTGTGGAAAATGTGCGGGATCTTTTCGGCATGGTGGAGCACGGCGTTCCTTATGTGGACTGCAAGCTTGGAAATTTCCACATTCCCAACTACGGGCGTATAATCGCGCGCGATCCAGGCACGCTTGAGCAGCTTGGCTACGGCAAAACCGGCCTTTTACAGTTTATTACGCCATATCTTACAAGCTACCCGTCGCTTTCGCTGCTGTCTTCTGACTTCGGCTTGGTTGAAAAAGAATGCCTCTGCGGCCTGCAGGGCCCTGTTCTGGTCATCAAGGGTCGCGCCGGGGTCAAAAAGCTGAAAGGCTGCGCGATAAGCGCGGCGACGATGCTTTAGCAAAAGGAGCGAAGCTCCTTTTGCTGTCACAAGTCTCAAGGCCGTTTCTTGGCCATAGGCCCTGATACGGCACTGCCATAGGCTTGTCACAGGTCACAAGCAAAATCAGATAAATAATTTACTGGGTTTTGTCATATCTTTTTTATGAATATCAAAAACACTTATCTTTTTGGAAAAAGTTTTAACAAAACCACCTGGACCCCGGCCGAACTGGAAGAGATCGGCCTGAAGGCGCAGGCTGCCCGGTCCCTGATGCGCGCGGCCTCGCGCGACTATATCACCGAAACCCTCGCCAAAGCGGGCCGGCTGTTCGCCGCCGGAGGCAAATACAGGCAGGCGGCGCTTGACCATCTTAAAGAGCACATAACTTTTTCCGGGCCAGTGATAGAAAAAAGTCTGGATATAATACCTGAGATATTGGACCGGCACTCCCTTGTAAAGCGTATGAATATGGAGCTTTTTCTGCCTTATGCGCTTGAGGCCCCGGTGGAACGCCGAGGCTATGAAGGTTTAATACGCGCCCTGCCCAAGGGCGTGGTGCTGCACGTGGGTGCGGGCAACGTGTTCCTGGGTATCCTTGACTCCATGGTGATCGGCTTCCTGACCAAAAATGTGAACATCGTCAAACTTTCCTCCTCCGGGTCCAACTTTATAAACCTGTTCATGGACGCGCTTAAAGAAGTGGACCAAAAAGAGATACTTGCAAAGTGCGCGGCAATCGTGAGCTGGAAAGGCGGAAGCCAGGAGTTGGAAGAGGCCGCGCTTAAGAATGTGAACGCGGTTTTCGTCTGGGGCGGTTACGATGCTGTGCAGTCCTACCGCAAGATCGCTCCAATAGATGTGCGCGTTGAGGGCTTTGGGCCCAAGACCAGCGTTGGGGTGGTTTTTGAAAGCTGTGTGGACAATGAGGGGATGGGCGAAGTTGCGCGGCGCGCGGCGCTGGACGCCTCGCTTTGGGACCAGGCCGCTTGTTCCTCGCTTCACACGCTTTACATTATAGCTCCCGCTAAAAGGCATAAAGCTCTTGCCGCTTCTTTCCTGAAGGAGGCTAAAAAATATTTCGCGCGGCTGGCGAGCGACCTGCCGCAAGGCAGTCTTTCACCAGACGAGCAGGTGGAGATAACCCGGGCCCGGGGCCTGGCCTGCGCGGACGCGGCTATGGACGCAGGGTCCTATGAAAGTTCCGCTCCTAAAACGGATTGGACCGTGATTTACGAAAAAGACCCGGTCTACCGTGTTTCGCCGCTTAACCGTGTGTTATATTTTAAAACCGTGGAAACTTTGGAAGAGGTACGGGACAGGCTGATGTCTATGCGCGGCTATATCCAGACAGTGGGTGTCGGCGGTTCCATCGAACGCAAGAAGGTGCTGGAAACGCTGGCGCCAGCGGGCATTGCCCGGGTGGTAAAGCTGGGCAAAATGCTGGAAGAGGCCAACGGCTCCCCGCACGACGGTATTTTCCCCATGATGTCGTTGGTCAACTGGGTTCCCATAGAGGAGAAGCCGTCGCAACTGGACCGCTTAAGCGAGCTGGTGGAACACGCGAGGACCCGCAGCCCTTTCTACGGCAGACATTTCAAGGGAGTTCCAAGGATAACCGCTATCGGTGATTTTGCCAAAGTGCCTTTTCTTGAAAAGCACCATGTGCTTGAAAATACTCCCCCGGACAGTGCTGACCTTTTAACCTCAAAGGTGCAGCGCGGCATTTATTTCGCGAGCGGCGGTTCCACAGGGCAGCCCAAGTATGTTTTTTACGACCAGCACGAGTACGACCATACCTGCCGGATGCTTGCCTTTACGTTTGAAGCGGCAGGGCTTAACGAAAAGGATGTTATAGCGAACCTGTTTATAGCCGGTAATTTGTGGTCCAGCTGGCTTTCGGTGGAAAAGGCGATAGCCTATACAAAGGCCATTTCGGTACCGGTGGGCAGCAATCTGCCGCTTGAGAATATTGTGCAGTACCTGGAGGATTTTAGCGTGACGGCGGTGATAGGTCTGCCGTCTTTTCTTGCGAAGCTGGCGGAATTTGTTAAGGTGAATCCTGCGAAGCACAAGCTCTGCGTTAAAAAGATTTTTTACGGCGGGGAATATGTGGGCGAAGAGATGATAAAGTTTTTTAAGAGCGTGTTTCCGGGGGTGGATGTGCGTTCGGGGGGCTACGCTTCGGCGGACGCGGGGGTTATCGGGTTCCAGTGTCCGGAATGTGTTAAGGGGCAGCATCACCTGTTCGCGTTCAGCCAGTTTATTGAATTTGTAGACCAGGATACTATGGCGCCGATGAAGAAGGGTGATATAGGGGAGCTTGTTGTTACGGGGCTTTCAAAGAAGCACATGCCTATTATCCGGTATCGGGTGGGGGACTTGGGGCGCTGGGTAATGAAGCCGTGCGGCTGCGGGAGGAAGGAGCCGCTGTTTGAGATTTTGGGGCGCTGCGACGACAGGATTCATGTGGGCGGGGCGCATTTATTTGTGAACGATATTCAGAACGCTTTGGGGAAGGTGCCGGAGCTTAGTTTTAATTTTCAGGTGGTTATCGAGAAGAAGGGACACCGGGACACTCTCAAGGTGCGTGTTGAGGCAAAGGACGCGGAGTCTCTTAAAAATTCAAAGCGATTGATGGATGAATTATGGCGCGAAATTGAGGGCCACTGCGAAGACCTGCATGAAAGCGTGCGCCTGAAATGGCTGGACAAGCCGGTCATAGAGGTTCTGAAGCCCAACACCATAGACCGTGTCCTCCGAACCGGCAAAATCCGAAAGGTTATTGATAAAAGAGTTAAGGTCTAATCCACCTTACAACTGCATTACTTTGGGTAGAGAGTCGCAAGGTAGTCCAGTCGGGGTTCGGGGTGCCGGCGGCTTTCTTGCGCGCTCCAAGACCGGGTTTTCGGGGAAGAAGACCGGTGTCTTCCGTCGGCTGCGGAACGCGCCGGCCCGGCATAGCGGTCCGGCTTGAACGGTCCTCGCCGTCCCATAATGACAGGTATACACTCCAGACCCCGGTCTTAAAACCCTAAAAGGAGCGCGCAAGAAACCCGCCGCCGCCCCTCCAAAATATTTTTCCGCTTAACTTTTTTAAAGGTATGTCTGCGTAGTTGCAGAGCTTGCTCTGCAAAAAAGGCAAAGCAAGCTTTGCCACTACGCGATAAAAGTGCGGCTGTAGAAATAGTATAACTGACCAACACCGTATTGTCGCTCAGTTTTTAATTATTGATGAGAAATGTCAAATTTTTAATGGGTGAAAAGCAGGAGCCTTTTTAGAGCCTTTTCACTTTACTGGGTTTCTGTGATGGTCAGGGTTTTCAACTGTTCCAGGGCTTCTAAGTTTTCATTGGCAGGGGGGGTGTAAATCATTGATTCGAATTCTGGCCGCATAGTCGCCTCTGGGTTGTAGATTACCGGGCCGGCCAATACGGGCTCCACTCCCCGTTTAGGGGCGGGGATGTTCAGTGTCTGTATTCCCGAGGTGGTGTAAAAAATATGGGCTCCGGCGGCTCTTAGGCGGGTTAATGTTTCCATATGCGGATGGCCGTAGATGTTGTTGACTCCCACAGAGATTATGGCTACTTTGGGCTGAACGCGCGCCAGGAATTTCTCCGTGGAGGAATAGCGCGACCCGTGGTGAGAAACCTTCAGTGCGTAAGAACGGAGCCCCGATTTGAATTGGCGCGCTATTGTGTCCTCAACGGCAGCTTCGGCGTCACCCATGAATAACAGGCCGGTGCCGTTGTAGTAAAGCCGTATTACCATGGAACAGTTGTTGTTTTCGTCGTTGTCGTGCATCTGCACGGTTTCATAGCAGGAGTTCAGCACCTTTACCGTCACCTTTGAATCCCAGTCAAGCTCGGTGCCCGGCTCGGGGAAATGAGTACTGCATTCGGGTTCCGCGGCGGCCAGTTCCCGCAGGTTATTGTCTCCCTGGGCGTCCACGTTCTCCGCCTTTGTGTCGTAGAAATTTTTAACGTCGAAATTTGTGAAGACTTTCTTAAGGCCCCTGTAATGATCACTGTGCGGATGCGTCAGTACCACATGGTCTATTTTAGTCACGCCTTTGTCTTTCAGAAATTTGTACACCGGTTCGCCGGACGGTCCGCCGTCTATAAGCACATTGCCGCCTGAGGGAAGCTCTATATATTCGGAGTCGCCCTGACCGACACTAAGATAATAGACGTTTAATTGAGCACAAATATTGGAGGAAGCAAATAGAATTATTGCCAGAAAGGCCGACAGTTTATACATGATACTCTGTCGTCAAAATGCGTTTAGTAAAATCCATGATATAGTTTAACCAGAATTTAAGCGTGTTTGAAAGTGCCAAAGGACCTACGTGGCGCATGACAAATGTCAATGCGAAGTAAAAAACCATATTACCGAAAGCCCCCCTTGATATTTTGGGTTTTGGGAGCTATACTCTAATTGAGGGTAGGGACGAGGGGATCGGGTTTATCCCCTGAAAGCGAGGTGGAATGGTATAAAGAAGCAGTGCAGTGAAGTATCGTTGAGACCCAATAGAGGGCAGGCCACAGGGCCTGCCCCGCTTTTTATGCAAATCAGTCTGTCTGCTGATCCTGCTCTTTGACTGGGAAGGCTGCATATTCTAGAATCTAGCTTATGAACGACAAGAACAGGAGGCGGGCGCCTCGGAGCAGGCATAATTCGGTAATAGAGATCCTTGACGCGGGTGGGAAGGTTGCCGTCTTCGGCAGGCTTGTTGATTTTTCTACATTGGGAGCTTCGTTTGCGGTGGGGGACTCTGTTGTTATACCTAAAAATTTTAGGGCGCGGCTGAGATTGCTGAATGAGGGAGTGTTTGAGGCTCAGGTGCGGGTGGTGTGGGTACGCAGGGAAAAGAACGCCATGCGTTATGGCATATATTTTTATGCGCTGACCCTTTTGCGCCCGTCCGGCGGGAACGGATGAAAAGTTATAGCCTGCCCCTTGACAAAATTGCGGTCTCTGTTAGAATATAATTGACAGAGTTTTTGGGAGGATTTATGAATAGAAAAGTGGGTTTGGGAATTATTCTCATTGCAACAGTGGGTGTGCTTGTTCTTACGCGGGCAAAAAATGCCCCGCCCTCCGATTTAAGAGACGCTGTAGGCGAAGAGTCGCAGGCTCCGGAGATAAACACCAATATCCCAGCCGTTGGCGGAGGTAATGCGGAACTTCCGGTTCCAACACCGGTTGCGGTGGAGGAAAAACAGGAAGCGCCTGTGCCCGCTAACAGTCCAATGGGTAACTTTGGCGTTGTCAGTGCGCAGGATTCCGATAACCGCAAAAACGGCCGTGAATGGGTTGTGTATAGGGGCAGTTCGCTGGATAATGAGGCCGCATATGCGTTTTTGCGTGATATCGGCGTCAGTGTAAGCGTGAACCTTCAAAGCTCTCATCCATCCGACCTGGAACTCTGCGCCAAGTATGGTCTGACGTGCCGGAAGTTCGGTATATATCCATTTGATAGGGTCAGCCTGACCAGGAGTTCGGAGTTCCAGGCGGCTTTCCGCTTTGTTCTGGAGGAAAGAAAGGCCGGACATAAGGTCTACATCCATTGTATGAAAGGTAAAGACAGGACCGGAGCGCTTGCGGCGGCTCTGATGATACGAGAGCGGGCATGCGTTGCAGATTTCAATAAAGCCAAGCTCCGTGATGTCATAGAAAAATCGCTAGATGCGCATAATTTCTGGCGTCGCAATTATCCTAAATGGCATGCGGAGATAATTGGCTGGGTGGACAATTTTGAGGATAATAAGAATTGGCTCTGTAAGCAGTAAGGTTCCGGAGGCCGGTATGGCCATCCGTGCGGATTGAACGCCGTCACCGTAAAGTATTTACAATAAGGTGATGGCGTTCAATTTTCTAAGGGATTGTGGAGTGTAACAGCATGTTGCCTAGTTCCTTGGCCCCTATTGTCAATTGCCCTAAAGGCCTAGTTTTATCTGGGCCCATTCTCCTTCCCACAATAGGCCCAAAGCCTCTGGGCGGTTTTGTGAGGGAATTGTAGAATTTAGACAGGTTTAAAACCTTGTAATCCTTTGAAGAGGCAAAGGAGCATCCACCTCCGGGCCGAGGAATCCGGAGTAACCAAGGGAAACGGAATAATGTGAATTATTTTCGTTTCCTTTTTTTGTTTTTCTGGGATAAAAAATGCTTAAACAAATCCTCGCCGTGATTTTTTACAGTTCCTTTTTTTGTGTTAACGCATCAGCACAGGAAACTCTTAACTACGATCCCGGGTTGACCGGTTCGGCTCCGTATTCAGATCCCGCTTTCCAGGATTTTGTTGAAACCTCGTATGGTTATCTGAACCCCGAAAATACTGCGAAAGTGCGCGGGGATTTCAGGGATGCCCCAGTTTCGCCTGATACTCCTTCGCTTAAAAAACTCAAACCACCTCCGCTGATGCCGCAACAAGCCGCGGCCGCTGTTACAGCCGTTGGAGAGGGGGCGCAAAACCTTCCGGTTTTGCCGGCGGATTATTACAAACTCACTTTTGCCGGAGACAAGGGGCCTATCGCTTCTTTTGTGAAACCGCTGGGACGGGAAGGCGTATCTCCAAGGGAATATGTTTTTGTGAGTATTTTGCCTAAAGAAACAGGCTATGCCGGTATGGTGGAGGAAATAACGGTTTCGGCGGATTTCAAGTTTTCAGGTGAGAAAACGCTTTACCTGAAAAACACCAAAAAAATACTGGTGCTCGGCTGGGCCCAGACCGCCAAACTTGCCGCAATCTATAAAAACCCGAAAGTAGCCGGTGTTTCGGTGGAGAAAAGAAGTTCCGGCATACCGCTTAAAACCCGTGTGAAATTTACTCTTAAGGTGCCTTACCAGAACCGTCCGGGCGTTTTTGTCAGCCAGTTTATTAAAACCCTCAGTTCCGACAAGGGTTTCGTATCGGAAAATGTTTTTCGTCTGCCCTCAAGAGGCGGCGCTTCAAAATTCACCGCTTTTGATGTGACCGGCAGTATTCCTGTTGATATGGTGGGGGAACTTTCCCGCTCCCCTTTCGTTGCTGCAGTGGAAATGAAGGATTCTTCGCTCTAAGTTCCGCCTGTCGCCCGCTCACGAGTCTTTATACAAAATGTAGTTGCCTGAAAAACTCAACCGGATTTCCGGGCCGGCGTTTTTATTTTGGGAAAAAAGCTATAATTTGGTTTTAGATAAGGTGGAAAATTATGGAAGAATATCATAACGAGGCGCATACTGAAGCGCATCAAGACGTGCGCCATGATGCGCATCACGACGCGCACTATGAAAGCAGAAAGACGGTTCAGCGTAAGGGATATCGCGTCGTATTTTTGCTGGCTTTTTCGGCGGGTCTTGCCGCCGAACTATTACTTTTCATGCGCGCGCAGATGAACCAGATAGCGCTTATACTGAAAGATGATTTCAGGATAGTGGTGGTTAAAAACGGAAACGGCAAAGAGACCAACTCCGCAGTGGAGGCGGGACTGAGAAAGATAAAAGGCACTTTGAATATGGTTTTCGTTGACAGAGAAACGCGGCTTAAAAAGCTGAAAGAAGACGATCCGGAACTGGTTCCTTCGGTTCTTGCCGTGGGGGGCAATCCGCTGCCCGACACCTGGGAAATTGAGTTGCGGGAAGAAGAACTCGGTGGGGTGGACGCCTGGAGGGACGCGGCCTGGAAAGTGCCGGGCGTGACTGATATCAAGTACAAGCCTCTTGAGGCGTATGCCATTTTGCACGCCCTGTTTTATGCGCATCTGATAACCCTCGGGTTTTATGCCGCGGCTTGCGCGTGTGTTTTAATGGCTGTAATGGTTGTTACCTACCGCAAAACTCCTGCCAACCTGCTTAAAGCTGTTAAAAAAGACGGTGTCTGGTTTTTAGCGGGTGCAACTGGCGCGGGCCTGTCGACGCTTGTGGCCTATAGTCTGATTTATCCTGTTAAATATCTGAGCCCTCTTTGGGTGTGGTCCGGCCTTCCCTGGCACTTTGCCATTGCGGTCGCCGGCGGTTTAGGCGCCTGGGTATTATACCAATGGAAAAATGAGCGGTAACCCGAAAAATTCAGTCGGAACTGAATTTTTCGGGTCCAAGGGAATGACCTCTCCACATGCCGCAGGTGGCGGGGTGAATTCACCCCGCACTTTTTCCGCTGAGGCCGCGGTCACTGGACAAGGAAACACTATGGTAACGGGACTTGCTCGTAGGCAAAAGAACTCCCGGAAATTGCATGGTTCCATCACCTGCCGTAGGTGGTTGGATGGATACATTCATCCATATATCCCACAAAGGCAAACAATATTAATTGTGATTTTAGGGCTAATATTACCAATAACGCTTACTACCTTTGTTTTCCCCTCTTTATGCGCGGCCCAGGATGCCGTGGTGGTTAAAAAGAAAAGTCTGGAAGAAATAAACCAGCAGCTGGAAGAAAAGAGAAAAGAGCTGGAACGTTACAGGCAGGACGAGGATCGTATAAGCGGAGAGATAAGCGAGCTTAAAAAACAGGAAAAAAAGGATCTTGCGCGGAAGCGCGAGCTTGAGTCGCGGCTGGTGTCGGCCAGGGCAAAAAGCTCCGAATCCGCTCAAAAATATGATTCCCTTGAAAAAATATGCAAGAGTCTGGCCTCGGATTTCCACGGGGAAATAGCGGTTTATGCCCTATTGAAAGATTTTTACTATCCCTACTACGGCAATATGGAAATTTCAACGAGTATTTTCCTTAAATCCGCTATTATCAGAAAGCATGCCCTTATGGCCAAATTGCGGGGGGAATCTATAAAGGCGAATAAAGATCTGCAAACGCTTGAACGCCGGGGCCAGGAGCTTAAAGCCAGCAAACTGCTGCTTGAAAAGCAGCGCTCCGCCCAGAAAAACGCGGTAAAAGGCAAACTTGGCGAGTTGGAACGCTCACGTGAGCAGCAGGCACAGCTGTCACGCGAGGTAGAGGACCTGCAAAATGCGGCCAAAGGGCTTAACAGGCTGGTGCGAAAACTTGAAAAGCAGTCTCCTTACAGGCGTGAAACCGGTTCCAAAGAGCTGCCTCTGGCCAGGCATTCTCTGCCCTGGCCTTCAAAGGGGAAGGTGGTAAGCCGCTTCGGGCGCGAGGAAGTGCCCGCGCTTAAAACCTGGATAGTTCGTGAAGGGATAAAAATACGCACCGCCCCGAACACACAGGTCTTTTCAGTATTGCCCGGCAAGGTCATTTATGCGGGGCCTTTCAGAACTTATGGTAATGTGGTTATAGTTGACCATGAAAAAGGTTTCTTTACCATCTATGGCCTTCTAAGTTCCATGTTCGTGTCCAAGGGTGATTCCGTTTTAACTTCCACGGAAACGGCGCTTGGCCTTTCAGGCAGGGACACCCAGGGTGTCGGCCCGGAAAAAAATGACACTTCCGGGGCGGTTTATTTTGAAATACGCAAGGGCGAAAAGGCGTTGGATCCCATGGTCTGGCTCCGCAACTAAGCGCGAAGCGCGTTTATAAGGTATAATTATAAACTTTCAGCCTGCCGATTCTACCCCAAGGAGAGGAAAATGAAAAGTCTTAAAAAAATAGCTTTGGTAACTGTAGCCGCGTTGGCTATGGGGGCTGCCTTCCCCTATGTGAATCTGGCTGTAGACAATACTTACCAGCAATTGAAAGTTATAGTGGATGTCATGGAACTGATACGGGAGAGCTATGTGGAAGATGTTGACTCCCAGAAGCTGGTGTATGGGGCGGCCAAGGGGATGGTGGGAGAGCTTGACGAATTTTCACAGTTTATGGAGCCGGACCTTTATGAAAGGGTTAAAAGCGACACAGAAGGAGAGTTTGGAGGCATAGGTATAAGGGTGGATATGAGGGAGGGCTGGCTGACCGTGGTTACCCCGCTTCCTAATACACCCGCTTACAGGGCGGAAATGTATCCGGGTGACAAAATAGTGAAAATTGAGGGTGAGTCCACCAAGGATATGCTGATGGAAGAGGCCATAAAAAAGCTTAGGGGCACTCCGGGTACTAAGGTAAATATCACAATCGCGCGTGAGCCGGAAGACAAGAATGCGGATTGGATAAATAAAGATATTACGCTAATCCGGGAGTTGATAAAATCGGAAAATATCAGATACCGGATGTTTGACGGAAAGCTTGGCTATATAAAGATGGTGGAATTCACGGGCCATGTAATGGAGAATTTTACTAAAGCCCTCGAGGACCTTAAAAAACAGGGTGCACAGGGCCTGGTGCTTGACTTGCGCTATAATCCGGGAGGCCTGCTGTCTGCAGCGGTTGACGTTTCAAAGCTATTTCTGGATTCAAATAAGATGATCGTTTTCACAAAGGGGCGCAAACCGGAAAATTACCAGGAATTCCGCGCCGGAGTCTCGGCTCCTTACGGAGACATGCCGCTTGTCGTTCTTATTAACCGCTATTCCGCATCGGCCAGTGAAATAGTCGCCGGCGCCATGCAGGACAATAAGCGCGGTGTGATACTCGGCGAGCGCAGTTTCGGCAAAGCCAGCGTGCAGTCCATGATTCCGCTTTCCGATAAGTCCGCCCTGCGCATTACCATAGCCAAATACTATACTCCGAGCGGCCGCTCCATACAGCGCGATGTTAAAAAAGACATCGGCGGAATCACCCCGGATATTGAAGTAAAAGTGGCGCTTGAGGCTGAAAAAAAGCTTATCCAGCAGTCCGAGGAGATTTTCTATCCCGGCGGCAAGGCGGATAAGAAAGAAAAAAAGGCCGCCGTCGGTGCCCCCGCTCCCGCGGCGGGTGCGGAGGCAGCTCCGAAGAAGACCGAAGGGGTACGTGATGAGGTGCTTGACAGAGCGTTTGAGCTTTTAAAAGCCAGGGAAGTGCTGGGGAATCTGAAGCCGGCAAAATAAAGGGTATAGGGGAGAGTAATATGGAAGTTCCTTATTTCCGCACCCTAACCCCTTCACCCTCTACCCTATACCCTGATGTTATGAGAATCCTCGCCCTTGAAACCACCTGCGACGAAACCGCGGCGGCAGTGCTTGAGGGCGACAGGCTGCTTTCAAATGTGGTTTTTTCGCAAATCGCCATGCACCGCCGTTATAGCGGAGTGGTGCCGGAGCTGGCCAGCCGGGCACATCTTGATAAAATAGGCATTGTGTTAAAGGCCGCGCTCTTGCGCGCGGGATCCGGAAGAATTTCAAATATCGCCTTTTCGCGCGGTCCCGGCTTGCCGGGGGCTCTTATGGTGGGGCGGGTGGCCGCCCAGGCCGCCTCGGAGCTTTTGGGCGCGCCGCTAATAGGCGTCAATCACCTTGAGGGCCATTTGCTTGCCTGTGAATATGAGGGGAAAAGCGTAAAGAAAAAACTCAAATTCCCGCTTGTCGCCCTGCTTGTTTCCGGAGGGCATACCGAGCTTTGGCATGTGAGCGGTTATGGCAGGTACAAAGTGCTTGGCCGTACCCGTGACGACGCCGCCGGAGAGGCATTTGACAAAGTGGCGAAGCTGCTTGGTTTGCCTTATCCGGGAGGGCCGGAAGTGGAAAAATGGGCCGGCCGTTCTTCCGGGATGGGGCTTGAGTTCACGCGGCCTTTAATGGAAGGCACTATGGATTTTTCTTTCAGCGGCCTTAAAACCGCGGTTAGTTATTATCTGGCTGAAAGACCGGGGTGTCATTTTTATCGCAAGGGCTTGCCCGGCACTTTGGCCCGTTCGGAAAAAGTGCGGGGTTTGCGCCTGGCACCCGCCCAATGCGCGTTGGTGTGCCGGGCTTTTCAGGACGCGGTTGTGGAGACGCTTGTAAAAAAGACAGTTCGGGCCGCCCAAACGCTTGGCTTGCACCGTATAGCCGTGGGCGGCGGCGTTTCTGCTAACCGGGCGTTGCGCGCGGCTTTTGGGATGCTTAAGGGAGTTGAGGTGCGTTTTTCCGAAAAGATTTATTGCTCCGACAACGCCGCCATGATAGCTTTGTGCGCCATGAAAAGGCTGGAAAACCGGGCCAGTTTTGGTTCGGTTGAGATATCGCCCGATCTGGATAGCGCGGCCTGGCGGTGAGAACAGCAGGGTATAGGGGATAGGGTAGAGGGTAAAGGGTGCAGAAAAAGGAATTCCTTACCCTATACCCTAACCCCTCTACCCTATACCCTTTCTTTAACTATGCTTATCTGGCTTTTATCGGATTCAGACAGTTCAAAGCACCTGGCTTTCAGTGAAACGCTTTCCGGGTTTTGCTCTCATTTTACGGATATTAAAGCGGAGTTCGCTGTTAAGACCAGGCATAGCCTGTGGGAAAGTATTTTTGCCCATCTGCGCGACTCCAAGCGCAACCCTATTGCTGATATTATAGAAATTCCGCATAACTGGACCGCGCTGCTTGCAAAGCTTGGCCTGCTAAGCGACCTTTCCAGGATTTTTGAAGATTTTAATCCGCTGGCCTGTCCGGAATTTATAACACGGGAATTCGGGCCCGGGGAAGGCGGGACTGTTTTTTCGGCCCCCTGGTGGATGGAGGCTCCGGCGCTTTTTTACAGTCCGTCGGCTCTTAAGGCTATGGGGGGGAATCCGGGAGAGCATGGGCTTTCATGGGAAGAGTTTTCAGCTGTTCTTGAAAAGCTTTCTATTCGGCGCCGCGCTATGGGTTCTGATTTTTATCCGCTCTGTTTCCCGGCATCCTCCGGCGCGCTAGGGCTTAATGATGTTTTGCCCAGGGTCTGGAGCCGCGGCGGAGGGCTTTTTTCGCAGGATTTAAGCCGCGCTTCTTTCAATAAAGACGAAACTTCGGCTGGCATTCAGGATCTGCTTAATCTGGCTGTAAACGGCCATGCCAGGTTGTTTTCACCCGCGCTCTTTGAGGGAGCCGGCTATTTTCACGAAGGAGCCGCCTTTGCCTTTTCACCAAGGGACCTCTGCTCAGGCAGAGGCATGGGCGCCCCAAAATCCACACTCGGCATGCTGCCATGGCCTGGCTACAATCCGGCCCAGGCGCCCAAAGTCTGGCAAGCGGGCGCTAATGCCGCTGGCGGGCCTGTCAATATCAACAATCTCGCGGTTTTTTCCGGAACGGCAGATCTGAAGGCGGCGGCTTCTCTGTTGAAATGGCTGCTGAAGCCGGAGCGGGTTGGAAAGTTTACCGCGGCTTTTTCTGTTTTCCCCTGTCATAGGGCGGAGTTTGAAGAGCGGCTGGAAAATTCAAGGCAGGGCGGGCTTTACCGGCGCATTTTTACGGGCGCAAGCCTCCGGCCCAATATAACTGTTTACCCTACGGCGGAAATGCTTCTTGAGCGGGTACTGTGGAATATGTCCCTCTCCGTGGCGCGCCGGGATTATTCAAACGATGATTTAACGCGCGAACTGATTATCGCCCAAGGGGAAGCGGATTATTTGTTGTCGCTGTATTAAGGACAGGGTAGAGGGTATAGGGGACAGGGTTTAGGGTAAGGAGTTCCTTACAACTATACCCTCTACCCTATCCCCTATACCCTAAACTTATGAAGAAGCCTAAACACTACAAGGACCAGCCTGAGGATTATTCACTGGCCGCTTTTGCCGGCAGGGAAGCGTTTTTGAAAGCCGCTCTGGAAGCCGTTGCGCACCGGTTTGAGCTGGACGGGGTTTCTTTCTACGAATATGAAGAAAAGACCTCCCTTCTGCGTCTGGTACTTAAGCTTGAGCGGGGTGTGATTTTTGAGCATGAGGAAAACTCCATCCCTGACCCGGACTCAAGCGCCTATGAAGCGCTGAAAAACCTTAAGCCGGTTTCATTTCGCGGGGTCGCCGGTTATTTTGCCGCGGTCCCGTTTAAGCTTGATTACAGCGGCGTTTCACGGCAAAAATCATCCTCTGTTTCAACCGGGCTTGTGCGGCTTGAACGCTATGCGCGGAAAAAACGGTTTTCCCCGTCCGAATGCTCGGCCGCCATGACCTATATCGGGGAATTTCTGCGCAATTATTACAAGGCGGAATTTTTTTCCCTCAACAAAAAATATTCCAGAAATATCGAAGCTATCACCGAGCTTACCGAGGTTTTTGCGGGCAGCCTGCGGGTGCGTGACAGTTTCAGGCATATACTCGCCGGCATTCAGACATACTTCGGCTTTGACCGGGTGAGGCTATATCTGATAGACGAGAAAAACAGAAAGCTGAAAGGCGAGTTGAGCGCCGATATCCGGGGCCAGATAAAAAGCATAGCTTACGAGGAGATCCCGCTTGAGCCGGGAGCCCACCGTTTTGCCGACATCGTGCTTGGCCGCAGCTCCGGCGCTTTTATGGAGCGCTACAAGGACTGCGTACTTTATCTGCCGCTGGTGGTGCAGGGGGTTACTATAGGTCTGCTCATAGTTGATAACCTGCTTAGTCAGCAGCGCATCGCGCCGGAAGATCTGGTGCTGCTCAAATCTTTCGCCGGCCAGATAGGATTGGTGCTTGATAATGTGCGCCTCTTTGACAAGGTGGAGGAGCTTTCTCTTTATGACGAACTTACCAGGCTGCCGCTCCGGCGTTATTTCAACCAGCGTTTCCAGGAAGAGTTTTACCGGGCGGAGCGCTTTAAGCAGCCGCTTGCCATTATATGGGGGGATGTTGACTACTTCAAGGAAGTCAACGATACCTATGGCCACCAGATAGGAGATAAAGCGCTTAAGGAAATGGGGCGGGTAATACTTTCAAACCTTCGCAAAATAGACTTTCCGTGCCGTTATGGCGGAGATGAGGTTATCATCATGCTGCCTCAGGCCACCGGCGTAGAGGCCCTTAAACTTTCGCAGCGCCTTATAGAAGAGATCTCCGAGGTCCGCATTCCCGTTCCGTTCTCAAAAACGCGCGAACTTAAAATTTCCATGAGTCTCGGCATTTCCACTTTCCCGCAGGATGCCGCCTCGCAGGAAAAACTGCTTGAGAAAGCCGACGACGCGCTTTACTGGGTTAAGTCGCATTGCCGCGGGCACGCCGCGCTTTACGCGGAATCGGCGGCGGCCGGTCAGTCGGAGGCGGAGCGGGCCGGCGGCGTTGTTGTGCCCGGGTCGAAGGGGAAAAAAACCGATTCTGGAGAAAAATACAATGTTAACGATTAGGATAGTAACAGGTTGCAAATCACAAGTCACAAGTCACAAGTCACAGGTCACAGGAGTTATGGAACTCCCTTCCTATCCGCTATCCGCTATCCGCTATTCGCTCTCTTTTGCGGCTTTGCTTGTCGCTTTAGCCGCGGGGCCCGCTCTTGCGGTATTTGAAGATATCCCGCCCTGCGCGGCAAGCCTGGGTCTTGCAAATTCCGGCGCCGTCCTTGAATCAGCGGGTTGTGCGGGGCTTAACCCAGCTCTTAACGGCTCAGCCAGAAAATTTGAACTTAGTTCCGATTTTCTTTCTTCCTTTCTGCTTCCGCAGGGGCCAGCGGATTTTAAAGCCTATTCGGCCGGTGCTGTTTTCCCGCTTATGTCCTATGGCCGGCTTGCCACTGTCGGCGTAGCAGGTTTTTACCGCGACGATGGCGGAGTTATGACTGAAAAAGCGATATCCTTCGGCGCCGGTACCTGGCAGCTTTTAAAAACAAACTTGGGCACGTTTGATTTTGGGACCAATTTCAGGATACTGCAGGTTGCCGCGGTAAGAGGCGGGGATTCCAAGGTCGGCGCGGCTGTCGACCTGGGGGCGCTTTTGCGCGCGGGAGAGGGCAGAACGATCGGGCTTTCGGTTTTAAACCTTAATAATCCGTCGTTCGTGGTTGGTGCGCTTAAGGATAAAGCTCCGCTTTCCATACGCCTTGGATTAGCGGAAAAACGTGAGGATTACACGCTGAGTTTTGAGGCCGCGAAAAGGACCGCGTCCGGAGATTTGCCGGGCAATCTCAGCATAGCCTCCGGGTTTGAATACCTCTGGCGCACCTACCGCTATGGTGTTTTTGCTTCAAGGACCGGCATTTTTCTGGCTCATCGGGCCTCGTCGGCCAGCCTTGGTTTCGGTTTCAGACGCCAGGCTTCTGAAATTTCCTACTCCTTTTCCCTGCCTCTGACCGGCAGAATAAAGCCGGCTCACGCTTTAACCATTATATTGCGTTTTAACGACAAGGAGATAGAGTCGGAATACGGGCATCTCATCCGCCAGGAGATGAAATACCGTAAAGATCTGATCCTGGCGTTGGATGAGTCGGCCGGCAGGGAAAATATTCTTAAAGGCCAGCTCTCCATTCTTAATAACGAAATAGAAAGTCTTCAGGCGGAAATATCCGGGCTAAACGAAAAATTGCGGGCTTCGGATGAAAAAAAGGCCGAAGTGAAAACCGCGAAGGACAAGCTTATAGCGGTGATTGAGCGACAGCATAAAGCCGAGGCGGATCTTAAAGCTCTGGAGGAGAAACGAAAAGCCGACAAATTAAATTCACTGCGCTTTGAGTTTGCGGGAGATTGGCAGAGTTATCTTAAGCTTAAAAGCGGCGGGGCCCCTCCTGAAGCGCTTAGAGGGGCTTTGCAGCGCCTGGTGGCGCAGTATCAGGGCGCGGGTATAGATATTTCACAAGCCACAGTAGAGCTGCGGCAACTCATGCGATAAGATTAAAAAATCGAAGATTCAATCTTTTAATCTTGAGTAGCCGTCCGCAGGCGCGGACGGCTGTAACCTTTTGTTAACATTTATTTCACGGGCGGTTAATACTCCGGTGGTAGAATAAATACAGGGTAAAGGGGATAGGGTATAGGGTTTAGGGAAGGAATTCCTTAACTTCTGCAGACTCAACCCTATACCCTGGCCCTCTACCCTATAAGTTAAACTTTTTATGGACCCTAAAGAAATAGACCGTCAACTGGAAGATATGTGGCAAAAGGTTTCCGGGCGCAAATATGTGCCGGACGCGCCTTCTTTGCCTTCCGATATCGGGTCGGCAAATCTTGATACCCTGAAATTGCTGAAAGATAATTTTTCAAAAGCCGATGGCGAATGGCGGCGTCTGCTTGAAATGAAGGATTCTAATCTCCGCGAGTTAAACGCCAGGCTTGAAGAAACAAAGACGCATCTGGCTGAACTTAGGCAGCATTACCATCTCGCCGGGGAAAAACTCATGAACGAGGAGTTATCCGCGGCGCTGAACCTGGAGGAGTCTAAAAAAACCCTGGCGACACAGAAAAAGAACCACGCCAGGGAAATCACTCTGCTAAAAGAGATCCTTGAGCGTACCAAGAGCGAGATGATTTCGCTCGGCGAGCGCGTGGAAGCCCTGCGGCGCGAACGAGATGACTGGCAGAAGAAATTTTCCGAGCATTCTGTTTTTGAAGCGGATTTGAAAGATAAGGCGGCGGGTCTTGAACATAAGCTTGGCGACGCGAAAGAGGCCGTGCAACGCACCCTTTCCGAACTGCTCGCCGAGCGAAAAAACCACCAGGACTCCGAAAATAAAATAAAGGCGCTTGAAAAAAACGCAAAGGAGCTCTCGGCCGGGCTTGAAGCCGCCAAAACAAACTGGGACGCCGAAAGGGCGCAATGGCGCGAGCTTTGGGATCGGGAACGCTCAGTTTGGGAAACTCATCGCCAGGAATTCGCTGTGTGGGAGGAGCGCCTGCGCTCCGAGCGCGAGGCCTGGACCGCAAGAATGCGCGAAGAAGAAAACAAGGGGGTTCAGGCCGCCTCAGGCCTTACGACACTGCTGAAGGACACCTCCGAGTGGTCTGAGAAAGTGACGCAGATACTGAAACTTTACGCCTTAAAAGGCGTGCAGCTGCCGCAGACGTTTGTTTTGTCTTCCGTCTCCGCGAACCGCGCGCCCAAAAAAATTTTTACCTCAATGGCCGCGGCAATCCTCGCCGCAGTTTTAATTATGACGCCGCTCGCCTGGTGGTTGCGTAATTTCAGGACACAGGTTCACTTAAAGCCTGTCGGCGGTTACGCTCTTGACGTGGACAATCCCTCAGGTCTCGCGGGTTCAAAAGTCGGGCTTTGGGTGGCTGACTGGAACAGAGGCCTGCTGCTTAAGGATAGAGGTGACCTTTCAACCCTGAGGATTTTAAACGGCGCGGAGGACGGGCCGTTCCGGCCGGCGGCGCTCGCTGCGGCCGCCGACGGGCTTTGGGTGCTTGATATGGCCCAACTGAGATTCGTTAAAAAGAGCTTCAAAGACGGAACGACGCTTGAAATAGTGAAAACGCCCGGCCCCGCTCCGCAGGCGCCCGCCTATGACGGTTATAACCTCTGGTCTTTTGACGCCGCAAGCGGCCTGCTTTACAAATACTCCCTTGACCCGAAGGCGGGAGTAACGGCAAGTTTTGAATTAAAGGACCTGAAGAACCTTTTAGCCATGCAGTGGTGCGGAGGCGAGCTTTGGACGCTGGATTCAAAAAGCAGGCTTAGGCGCTATAGCCTCAAAGACGGCGTTTTCAGCATAGTTTCAAACCAGCAGCTTAAAAAACCGGCTTTGACTTTTTGGGCGGACGGCTCAGCCGTTTTCTGGACCGTGGAAAAAGCCGGAACATCGGCCGGCTACGAACTCCAGAAATATGCCGTTAAGATATATTAAATATTGATTTGATATCAATAAAATGGCAGAATTTTGAGGATTGATTTATGACAAGCAGAAAACTTCTATTCTTGGCCGTTTTGGCGTTCGGACAGCTTCTTGCCTTTAATGTCCATGCCCAGCAACTTTATGTTAGTGACATCTATGTGGGTTACAATGACCAATATAGCGGTAGTCCTACCGTGGCGGTAACTTCAACCGCTTATTGCAACAGCGGACCTTTTTCTCATGTTGATTTCCTTACCGGCTCAGGTAATGTGTGGCAGGATTCATCGCGTATAGAGTTCGAAAGACCAAGGTTCGGACCGAATCCAAACCGTACTATCGATCCCAGTGATCCCGGTGTTGTTCTTCTTAGCACAACAGCGCTTTATCCGGGTAATTGTCTCAGCCTGTGCGCAACCATTGTCTGCGTCAGCACGGTGGGTGTTTTCGGCATTGACGATCTGACCTTCGAAATTTTTAAGTTCGGCGCCGGATCAAACCCGCTTGATCCTGCCAGCACACCGCCCATAAAAACCATCTCGATGTATAATATCGGCCAGTGTGAAAGTTCCAATAATGTTGCTGTACCTGTCGGCACTTACTGCACTGCGTGGGATGGCGCGTATAATTTAAATGGCTTCTTCGGCAAGACCAACGGTCAGTACGGTTTCAGGGCCAAGGTTAGAACCAACCAGGTGAGCGCCACAGCCGGCAATATTTCCATAGAACAAACCGCCGCATTCCCGGGCCAGAACCAGATACCCGTGCAGGTAGACGTACTCAATATACATACGGTGCGCTCAAGCCCAACGGTGGTAGGCAGAACTACCGGTGTGTCCGCCCAGCCCTATAACATTCTCTACCGCCTGAGCAAAGACGCGCTTGTGACTATAAAAGTTTATGACGCTAATACCCCCTTAACAATGCCGCTGGTGCGCACTATAATTGCAAACGCTCCCCGCACCGGCGAGGGAGCGCCCGACGGCACGATCACCAACGGGGATTTCTGGGATGGCCGGGACAACGGAGGCAATCTGGTGGCCGGCGGAAACTATGTCGCCCAGATAGACGCATGGGCAAACGATATGTGGCAGCCGCCCACGGACCTGGCCTGGCCCGCCACGGTTCAATTGTCTCTGGACCCCCTGATAATAACGGATGTGGCTATAAAGCCACTTGGGGCGTCTTCCACGGATGTGGCTGTTATCAGCTATCTGCTTACCGAAGCTGCCGAGGTTTATGTGGATATTTACTCGTCAGGGACAATTATAGGTGTTAATAGCGCCCCGCCGGCTGTAAGCAACGGCACGCTACTGCGGAGATTTGTTGGGCATAAAGACAGGAGGACGCCGTCCGTAACCTACTGGGATGGCCGCGACAGCAACGGAAATCCGGTTTGCGATGGCGAGTATCAGTATGCCATTTATGCCGTTGTGTCTTCCAGTTCCAACTTTGCCCCTGGCGGGCAGGTGTGGACCAGGCGTACCATGGTTGGTGCGGTGCCAGTACATAGGGGTTCTGTTATTTCGCTTCTATCGCCTTCTTCCACCGTAGTCGGCTCTTCCCCTACCGCCGCGGATCTGAACCCTTTCTTTTTTCGCTACACGCCGGTGCGCGATACTCTGGTAACCCTTAACATTCTTGATATGGGCAGCAGCACTGTGCGTAATGTCGTCAATAATGTTACGCGCACGAATATTTCCAATCGTGAAATGTGGGACGGGCGTAAAGACAACGGCGAATATGTGCCCAGCGGCCTTTACCAGGCCGAGCTGATCACCAACGATCCGTTCCAATGCTCATCAAACCGTGTTTCAACCATAACAGCGCGTTTTTCAGCCGATATGTTCCGCACGGTGGATTGGAAAACCTCTCCCCTGCTAGGCGGCGCTTCCGACACCGCAAGGGTTAGTTTTGAATTTTCGCAGACGCTCTTCATGGAACTGAACATTTATCCTATCAATGTGGTGGTGGATCCATCCAAATGGCCATGGCCGTCGCCTGCGACATTTGGGGAGCCTGTTTACAGCGTAATTGGCATGAGGCCGGGGCGGTTCAACATAACTGAGTACTGGGATGGACGCGATAAATATGGGCTTCTGGTGCCGGACGGGAGCTATCCGTTTACGCTGGTGGCGCATACAACCGGTACGGCGCAGATTATGTACGCCACGGATAAGGTATCTGGTTCCATAGACATAACGCGCGGGAAGATAATGTTCAGCATATTTGAGGTGATACCGAGCCTTCCCACAATGTACAGTTCTTCCGACGTGGTCAAGCTGCCGCCGTTTGAGGTGGACTACATGGTGACCCGGCAATCTTCCGTAACGGTGCAGATTCTTACAATGGAACAGCCGCCGAGAACGGTGGCCGTAGTTACCAGAGGCGAGATACGCGACGGAGATACGCTTTACAAGGATTTTTGGGATGGCAAAACGGCCGCCGGGAATTTTGTCACGGGTGGCGCGTACAATGTGCGCGTGACGGCGCAGGATATCGCTTCGCAGCTTGCCTCACGCGCAACGGTGCAGCAGACTATCGATGTGTACCCGCTGAGGATCTACGATGTATCCATAACGCCGTTAACCCTGGAGCAGCCGGCGGTTGTGTCGTATCAGGTATCGGAGCCCATGAAGGTGGTTACCAAGGTCTTTAAACCAGGCACAACATTTGACAGTTCCGGCAATGCCTATCCGCCGGAGACAAATTCGCTGGTAAAGCGGATAATAGGCATAAGGCCGGCGCGCACGCAGATATCGGAATACTGGGATGGTACGGATTTTACTTTATCCAAGGTTCCGGACGGAAACTATGTGTTCAAACTGTACGGCTCCATGGACACAGGCGCAATAAGCACGCTGGACGGTTCCTACGGAACAGGGATTACGCTCGCGGACGATATTGTCACGGCCAACATACCTGTGACGAAGGGCGGGACGGCTGATCTGTGCGGAGATTTCAGCCACGATACATTTTTCGCTCCCAACCCGTATGAGGGAACGGCGGGGTGGTTCAGGATTCCGCTCATCATGAACGGAAAGATAGACCTGAAGATTTATAATCTGGCGGGAGACCTGATTTATAAGCATGATTTTGGAATCCTTGGCGCCGGTTCCGGTATTACAGACAAATGGCTCTGGCCTAAGGTTAATTTAGCCGGAAAGGCGGTGGCGGGAGGGGTTTATTTCGCGGTAATCAGGTTTGAGGCGAGCGAAGGCACGCGTGACGTATGTCAGGTGGTGAAGAAGATATTGGTGCCGTAACAGCAGAGGCTAGGGGAGAGGGGCGAGCGTATAGGGTAGAGAGGTATGGGTTGTTGAAAGGAACTCCTTTCCTATACCCTAGTCCCTAACCCCTATACCCTGTTCGTGTATCGAGGGTAAATTTATGACGATTATAAAAAAACGGGCGCCAAAGTTTTGGATGCTGTTCTTTTTCGCCTTTACCCTCTGCCCTCTATCCTCTGCCCTTCTGTACGCGGCTGACAACAATAGCGGCACCGTGAGCGCGGCATTTATGAAAATTCCCGCAAGCAGCCCAAGAGTACAGGCTCTTGGCAACTGCGGAGTTTCACTTGTGGAGGGTGCGGAAGCTATGGGTATAAACCCGGCAGGAATCGCCTCTTCGCAGATGAGAGAATTTTCTTTTTCCCACCTAAGCTGGTTTCAGGATTACTCCGGCCAGTATCTTGGCTATGTGCACCCTATAGGCCAGTCAGTAATAGGCGTGAGTATGTCATACTACGGCATAAACGGGTTTGACGCGCGCAACGCGGAAGGCGTACCCCAGTTTGGCGCCGATGTGAAAGTGCGCAATAGTTACGCCGCACTGACGCTTGCCAAGAGTTTTTTTATGGAAAAGTTTCTGCTTGGAGTGAGCGCCAAAGAAGTAATGGAGGACAATTACACGCAAAAGTATCAGAATCTGGTTTTTGATATAGGCGCTGTATTAAAGTTAGGGCGCAAACTGTCTTTTGGTTGGGCAAACCAGAATTCCTCCGCCAAGGCCAAGCAGGTGGTTCAAGTCCAGCGGCTTGGGGTCGCTTACTCTTTTAATCCTTTCCTGACCGTGATGCTTGAAAAAAAATCCTATTCTGACAACGATGCGAAGACCGGAGGCGGAGTAGAATTCAATTTGCCTGAGGAGGTATTGCAGGTGGGGCGTATAAGCCTGCGCGCGGGTTATACGGAGGCGGGCAGTGTCGGCAAAAATATGGATGATAAGACACTTGACGCTTTGGGGCTTCAGAACACGGTGGGATGGTCTTTCGGCATAGGCATTTACAGCACCCAGGCGCTGGGTTATGGCATGGGGCTGGATTATACCATGGCTCCTTACGGCGCTTTAGGCAAGGCCAGTCAGCTGTCGCTGAAGTTTCAGTTCTAACGGCAGGGTATAGGGTAGAGGGGTTAGGGTAGAGTGATGGAATAGAGAAACTTATGAGGTGGAAATTCAATTGGAAATATTTTTCACCCTATCCCCTATCCCCTATCCCCTATCCCCTTCGGCGGCGCGGGCAGACTGCCATAGAGTATCTGCTGGTTACAGTATCGCTTTTATTTGTTTTTGTGGTTCTTTACAGAAGTCTGCAGTGGTATCTTTCAAGGCAGTTCAGGAATGGCGGCGTAATTGTGATGAAGATGTATAAGCAGGACCCGAACTAAAAGCAGGGTATAGGGTATAGGGTAGAGGGTTTAGGGTGATTTTTTGTTTATGCTCTTGTTGCAAGATTCGTGCTATTCACATACAGACTAAATCGGAGGATAAAGGAAAATGAAAAAAATATTCAGGAACAGGCCCGGCCAGAACACCGTTGAGTACTTGCTGATGCTGGCGGTGGTGGTGGGTGTTGTGCTTATCGCTGGCGTGGCGCTTAAAAATTATATGCCGGGCCTTTTCAGACAGATATCAGGCATGATAGGGGGCGCGGCCAGCTCGCTGGGCGCAAGTGGCGGGAATAATTAGAGAGTTTCAAGATCCCGGAAACGCGTGTTGTCTGTATCGGTAGAATACAGGTGTTAGGTAAAGGTATAGGCAGAGAAATGGGAAGGTTGAGGCTGTCTGGTGACAATTGGTTCTGATATGGCACCGCCACTGCCATCGTCCAGGGTTTAAGAGTCAGGGCATCTGATATCTGTTCTCTGCTTCAACCTTAATACCTAAATCTGCCGTTACGGGCGGAAGGTTGCTTATGAGCGTAGGAGAGGCTGAAAAAAGCTTCTTTAGACTTTTTTTGAGGGCTTTCGTAGAGCGCATGCGCGGGATTGTGGGAAAGTGCTCTTTGAAAATCAGGAAGACGGGACAGGCCCCGCCCTTTTGGAAACAGGCAGGCTTGTCAGACTACGCGGCGCTTTCGGCCGAAGGCCTTTGGGCTCGGGCCAAAAGGGCTGGGCAGGTTACTGTTGAATTGCTGTTGGTGCTGCCTGTTTTCATGCTGATGCTTTTCTGCATAATGGAAATAGGCAACCTCGCCTATCAGACCATTTTGGTGCATCACTGTGCCTACGAGCTGGCACGCATAGGCTCTTTGGTGGCCGGCCCGAACGGCGGCGGGTCCGGCGGCGGCAATGAAGTTTCAAAAATGGAAAGCACACTTAAAGAAATGCTGCCTGTTGCCACGCTGGATTCTTCCTGGGAGCCCCGGTCTTACGGGCCGGATCCTCAGGCTGCGGCTACCGGCGACAACTACATAAGTTATGATTTGAGGGTAACTTTAAACTATCCGGTAAAACTGGTTTTTCCCGGGTCAAGTGTCATGTTGTCCGATGTGCCGAGGTCGCAGCGAATAAAGAAAATATCGGTGACGGTGAGAATGCCGATAGAGAAACCGTTCAAACAATAGCGAATAAGACGAATTTGTAATAGCGAATAGGACGAATTAGGAGAATATCAATATGGAAAAAAAAGGTGTGATCCTGCCCATGCTGCTGGCCGTGGCCGCGTCCGCTATTTACTGGTTTGTGCTGACCTCAAAAGAGCGCGCTCTTTCCGCCGCTCACGAGGAGGCTTCGGTGCTGGTGGCAAGCTATGAATTGCCCGCGCGTACCATTCTCAAGAGCGACCTTGTTGAAACCATCAAGATCCCCAAAATATATATGCAGCAGGACGCCTATGAAATACGCAGCAATTCGGATATAAAGCTGGTAAACAATTTAGTGACCGCGATAAGGATCCCCAAGGGCAATCAGATAACGCAGTCGGCGCTGATCCCTTTGAGCCCTGAGGCGGGGCTGAGCGTTAAAGTGCCGCCGGGCTACCGCGGCTGCATGATGCCCCTTGATAACGATTTGCTGCGCCTTATCAAGCCCGGTGATAAAATAGATGTGCTTGTCACTTTTGAGGCGGTAATGGGCGATAGCCGCAAAGAACGGGTGACGGCCACCATCCTGCAGAATGTTTTGGTGCTCGGCGTGGGCACAAATCTGGGACAGGGCCTGTCTTCCGTACAGGCTAAGTCCAAATCCGGCCAGGAAGCGGCCGATCAGGCTTTTTCTGAGAAAGGGGCTTTGAGCCTGGCGCTTAACCCAAATGAAACACAGTATCTGGCGCTCTCAATGGAGCAAGGGCATGTGTCGGTGGTGGTGCGCGGCCTTGGCGACGTGGAACTGCACCCGATGGAGATAGCGAGTTTCAAAAGGCTGATAAAGTAATCGTCCGCCTAAGGCGGACGATTAGTCACAAGTCTCATGTCACAGGTCACATGATTGGAGATTAATAACAATTATGAAACCCATTAAACAAAAAATATCACTAGGACAGGGACTCCTTCCCTATTTGCTATCCGCTATCCGCTATCCGTTGTTCTTGGCGGTGTCCCTGGCCCTTGCGCCGTCTGCCCGGGCCCAGAAAGCTGAAATGGTGGCTGTGTCCGCCGATATTGTTGAAATAAGCGGCTCCATACAAAAGACTCATGGTTTTTCCTGGAATCAATTTTTTGATTTTACGGAAAAGAATGTCTCGGGTATTATTACTGTCGGCGATTTTGAGCGAAAAACCGCTTTAAGCACGTCGCTGAAACTGCTTGAAACTGAAGGCAAAGCCCAGATGCTCTCAAACCCGAAGATCATAACTAAAAGCGGCACGCAGGCGAATTTTACCGTGGGAGGGGAAGTGCCGGTGCCTTATGCAAACAACCAGGGCGTGGGGGCTGAGTTTAAGAAATTCGGTGTTATTCTGACCGTCCTGCCAGTAATACTCGCCGAAAAAAAAGATACCGTGGATGTGCAGCTGCAGCTTGAGGTTTCAAATCCCGATTATTCAAAACCGGTAAGTGTTTCAGGCACCACCATACCGTCCATGATAACCCGCCAGATCCAGACCGAGGTTGAACTGAAGAGCGGTGAGACCCTTGTTATAGGCGGTTTGAAGCGCAGCAACCGTAATGTTTCAAAGAATAGGGTTCCTATTCTGGGCAGCATACCTCTTTTGGGCGCCCTTTTTCGCTCAACCGATATTGTGGAAGAACAGAGCTCTCTTTTTCTGTTTGTGACGTTTGATATTATTAAGTGAGGGTAGAGGGTATAGGGGCTAGGGTATAGGGTGCAGAAGTAAAGGAACTCCTTATACCCTATACCCTGAACCCTAACCCCTATACCCTGATTTTTATGGACAACCAGCATATTATTCCACGGGTAATAACTTTCTCGGGTCCCAGGGAGGGAGTGGGAAAGACTTCTATTGCTTTAAATCTGGCCCTTGCCTGGGCTAATTATCAAAAGCGCAATGTGCTTATTATACCGCTTGATCCCCTGTGCCGTCAGGAACATGCCGCCATTCTGGGGGTGAATCCGCCGTCGCTGGCCGAAATTGTCCGGACGATCGGGCGGGAATCCGTGGGAGCCGTCGGCGCCCTGATGCGCGGAAAAATACCTATTTCCCAGTGGGGAGTGGGGGTGCTGCCGCTGAGTAAAAAACGCCAGGATGTGGCCAAAATGTCCCCTGAGCTGATTTTACCCATACTTTCCAAACTTTCCCAGTCTTTTGATATTTTTATAGATGTCGACTCCTATTTTCCCATGCAGATCTTTTCCTTCGATATTTCAGATCTGGTTTTCTGGGTCACTAACTCAAATGTCAATTCCCTTAACGCCTCCGCTTCTTCTTTCCGCGAAATCAACGAACTCCATTTCCCGATGAGCAGGTTTGAAGTGGTGGCGAACCTTTATGATATGCCCGGCGCGGTCGACCCGAAGGAAGTTGAGAAATTCTTCAAACAGATGGGTAAGGATATGCTGGCTTTCATGCCCTGGGAAGACGCCATGCCGGCTTGCGCCAACCAGAACAAGCTTTTGATAGTCGAACAGCCCAATACCCAGTGGATACGGATATTACGCGTTCTTCTAGGCCGCCTTGGTGAGTTGAAACCTTCCGAGAAACAGTGGGTTTCAGGCGTTTCCTCACAGGAATTCGCCCATGGCGCCGATATGCTCTGGCGTCAGCTGGAAAAAACCGAGTCGGTCCCTTCCGCGCCGGATTCCAAAGCCTTACGGCCCAACGCCGGAAGGGTGGATGTGCCGCCTTTCTGGGAAGAGCTGAAAATGTCCGTGCACCGCAATGTGGTGGCCGCGCTTGAAACTGAGCGCGTGAAAATAAGCGACGATGTGGCTGTTAACCAGGAAACCAGAAAAAAAGTGGATCTTATCATAAACGGCCTTCTCCAAAAAGAGACCTCTAACCCGCTTACCAGGGAACAGCGGGTTAAATTCATAAACGAGCTGCTTGACGAGATCCTGGGCCTCGGTCCTCTGGAAGAAATTATGCGCGACCCGGCCGTCACCGAAATCATGGTGAATTCCTCGGACCATATATTTATAGAAAAAGCCGGCAAACTGACGCTCACCAAATATCGTTTCAGGAGCGACGAACAGATCATGCAGGTCATTAAAAGGATAGTGGCCCCGCTCGGCAAGCGCATAGACGAATCCGTTCCGTATGTGGACGCCCGTCTGAAAGACGGTTCGCGCGTGAACGCGATTATCTCTCCGCTGGCGATTACGGGGCCAACGCTCACCATACGGCGTTTTTCCGCCAAGCCCTTTACCGACACCGAACTCATAAAAAAAGGCAGTATTTCCCAGACTGGGGTGGATTTTTTAAAAGCCTGTGTGAGATTGCGCAAGGACATTATTATCTCGGGCGGCACCGGCACCGGTAAAACCACTTTCCTTAATATGCTCTCCAATTATATTCCGGAAGACGAGCGTATAGTAACCGTTGAGGACACAGCCGAATTGCGTCTTCAGCAGGATCATTGGGTGCGGCTTGAGAGCCGCCCGCCCAATATTGAGGGCAAAGGCGAGGTTAGTATACGCGACCTGGTAAAAAACTGCCTTCGTATGCGGCCCGACCGTATAGTGGTCGGCGAAGTCCGCGGTTCCGAGGCTCTGGATATGTTGCAGGCCATGAACACGGGCCATGAAGGCTCGCTTGCCACCATACACGCTAACACTCCCCGCGACGCTCTTACCCGCATGGAGGCCATGTGCCTGATGGCGGGCGCCGACCTCCCTATCTGGGCGCTTCGCGAAATGATATCTTCGGCTGTGCACATGATAGTACAGCTGACCCGCTTTTCCGACGGTACCAGAAAGATAACCGCCATCTCCGAAATAACCGGCCGCGAAGAGAATCAGATATTGACGCATGATATTTTCAAATATAAGCAGCTCGGAATAGATGAAAACGGAAAGGTGGTGGGCACATTCAACGCCACGGGCGATCCACCCAAGTTTTATAATGATTTCGGAACCCACGGCATTAATGTGCCGCTGGATATGTTCTGGACGGATGAGCAGAGGCAGCAGCGCGCGGGGAAGTAGAGGAGAGTTCAGGAGTTGGATAGTTGGATAGTTGAGAGTTTAAGAGTTATGAGGCTAAATGTTATGAGTTCAAGAGTTAAAGAGTCCAGGAGTTTAGCGCCTTTAAACTCCCAATTCACAACCCCCAAACTCAAAACTCTAAACTCCCTGATTTCCGGCAGGATGATTGCCGCCTTTGCCCTGTGCCTCTGTGCCTCTGTGCCTCTGTGCCTCTACCCCAAGCCGGCGGGCGCAGGCGTGTTTAACAGAACGGAGATGTCCGAGGTGTCCTGCGCCGCTGTAAAGATGCAGCTTTTTTATTATTACCTTGCTCCGGAAAAAGACCCAAAAATACTCAATTACGCGATAAAATGCGGGGGCGTGTCTTCCGATATAAAAATGCCCAAATGGCTGGATGCCGCGGTGCCGGAAATGGTTTCAAAAAAAGTCTGGCGTGACCCTGAAGAAGGGGATATCAGCGAAGCCGCCCTCTGGCAGACGCCGGTATCCATCTTGTACGAGTATTTTGAGCTTACCCGCAAAACCTTTCCGGCCGACGCCGGCGGCGCGGAAATACAGCCGGCGCTTCTGGTGAAGGAATACGCGGATATCCGCATCCGGTTCCAGATGTCGCTGGACCGCCTTTACCGGGCCCGCACACGGGACTATTCCATGGGAGATTCTATGAACGGCCGCGGCCGCGCAATGATGGCGGAATTCAACCTGATCTTAAAGGAAATGGAGTCTATCGCCGACGCCATTTCAAGCAGCAATTCCAAGCGTTACGCCGACGCCGCCACCGCCACTGCCGTGTTTGCGCAGGATTCTTTTTTTATGCTGTTTGGCGAGCCGCGCAGGTACGAACAGCCGAAAAGAGAGTCAAGAGGGGCGCAGGTTCTGGGTTTGGTCCTTACCGGGGTAGGCATGCTGCTGATGTTTCTGGCTGTGCGCGTTTTTTTCACCATCAACGACAAAAAAACCGACGCCCTCATGGGCGATTATGCCAGAAAAATTGTTAAATGGACCGATGATTTTTCCCGGCAGTTCATAGCCATAAATGTAAAATACCTGGTGGCCGTGCCGGCGGGTATTTTCACCTTAATAGGGTTGCTGACATTTAATCTGTTCGCTTTCCTTTTCTTTTGCGGCGCAGGTGTTTTTGTGGGCCTGCACACCCCGGGTTGGGTGCTGAATTACATGAAGGTTCAGCGCGGGAAGAAAATTGACGGACAGTTGATGGATGCGTTAATCCTGCTTTCCAACTGTTTGCGTTCAGGCCTTGATGTGGTGCAGGGTTTTGAAATGGTTTCAAAGGATCTGGTCCCTCCGATATCTGACGAATTCGCCCTGGTTATCAAGAATTACCAGCTGGGCATGACTTTTGAAAAAGCTTTAGGCGTTATGGAGGATCGCGTGGAAAGCAGGATGCTGTCTTACATGATACGCGCTATTGTCCTTCAGCGCCAGATGGGCGGCAATCTGACCAGGGTTTTTGAAAGGATAGTGATAGACATCAGGGAAGAATCGAAGCTTGAGGAAAAAACCAAGGCCATGACGGCCCAACAGAAGATTCAATCCATAGTTGTGGGCATCATGCCCTTTATTATGGTTAGCGTCATGTTCCTGTTCCAGCCTGACACCATGATAAAATTCTACGGCAAGCCGCTCGGTCTTACAACTATGATCGTCTGTATCATCTGGATTGCCATAGGCATGAAAGTGGTTTCAAGCCTTGGCAAGATTCGGGTGTAACATAAAGGCCTGCGGCCTTTATGTGTCACAAGTCACATGTTGCAGGTCACAAGCCGGAGTAGTTACGAAAACTATTAAGTCCGGTAAAACCTTAAATACTTGTGACTGGTGACTTGTGACATGTGACATAATTTACCGAAGGTAAATTATATTATGGATAAAATTACCAACCTTTTTTTGCTTGCGGTTTCTGTGGGCGGCTCTTTTGCGGTTTTAGCGGCTGTGCAGAGATTTTTCTCTCCCAGGGATGAGGGGCGTTCCCCGATTTCAGATATCAGCGACATGGCGGGCAAGGAAACTTCGGTTTTCAATAAACTGGATGGCAGCAAGAATTTTTGGGACAAGTTGGACCTGCTTCTGGCCCGGGGAATGGGCCAGGAAAAAAAGCTTGAGGAAACCTATATGCTTTTGGGCAGTCCCAAGAATACCGACATGCTGAAAATGCTGCATTTAAAGGAACTTTTAGCGGTATTCCTGCCGGCGCTCTTGTTCCTGGCGGTTCCGTCTCCGTTTATGCTCATTTTCGCGCCAATAGGTTTTCTTTTGCCCGATGCCGCTTATTACTCCAGAAAAATACGCGCCAGGCAGGAAGACATAATAAGAAATTTTCCCACTTTCGTGGACCTTTCGGCTTTAATGATAGAGTCGGGACTTGATTATATGACGGCTTTCACCCGAATAGTCAATATCGCTCCGGTTAAGACAGGGTTGGAGCTTGAGATAGAGCGTACCATAAACGAGGTGCAGCTGGGTTACTCAAGGCGCGACGCTCTGCGCCGCCTCTCTTTGCGAACCGGGCTGCAGGAGGTGCGCTCTTTTGTCGGGCTTATCGTTCAATCCGACGAACTGGGCACGAGCCTTGTGGAATTGCTCAGGAATTATTCAACTGATATGCGCTTCCGCCGGCTTAACAGGGCCGAAAAACTGGCGGCACAGGCCTCCACCAAAATGCTTATCCCGCTTTTTATTTTCATATTCCCCACGGTATTCGTTCTGATGCTAGCGCCCATGATAAGCGATCTGATAACAGGGGGGATGCCGTTTTAAAGGCAGGGGCTAGGGGTGAGCGTATAGCGTATAGGGAAAAGCTGGGAAGAGACAGGAAACTTTATGAAAGGCACAGAAAAAGCGCTTTATTGTAAAACAAGGAAAATGTATTTGGCGGTGTTGTTTGTTTTTGCCTATACCCTAGCCCCTAGCCCCTATACCCTTTCCGTTGGCGCACAGGAAAGATTGAAGGTCAAAAGCGAGGAGTCTCTTTTTCTGGATTTACAGAAAACCGGCCTCGGCTCGCTTAGCGAGTTTGAAGAGAAAAAGCGGTTTTTAGGCACTGTGCAGCTTGAAAAGGAAAAAATCCAGAAGAAGATGCTGAAAAGCATTTACGATAGCGCATTTGAATATTATCGACAGAGTAATTACGAAGAGGCGACGGATCTGGCCTCAAAAATACTTTCCATAGACCCAAATTTCTCCGACGCAGCCATGCTTCTTGAGGCCGCCAACCAGTTGCGCGGCGGTCAGCGCGCGTTTATGTCTGAAAAGCTTCTGATTGAGGATCGCTTCAAGCGCTCTCTCGTGCTGTATAATGAGGGGAGAATAGTTGAGGCGCATAAAAAAATGGAAGAGGTGGAAAAGCTCTCTCCCAACAATATCAAAGCCAAATACTGGATAGGCCGTATGAAAGACGATTTGAAGCAATATTACTTTGAGCAGGGCGAAGAAGCCTACAAGGCAAGGGATCTTAAGGGCGCGCTTGACAACCTTTACAACGCTCTATTTCTCAGGCCCAAAGACACTCTTATAGTGCAGAGGATAATGCGCGTAGAGGATGATTTGCGTCAGGCGCGGGCCAATGAGGCGCTGAAAGCGGCGCTTGAACTGTATGCCCAGGGCAAGCTAAAAGAAGCCTATGAGGGCTTGAAAAGGGTGCTGGATATCCAGCCGGCCGACTCCAAGGCCAACAAACTTTTAAGCGAGGTCAAGGGCGAAATAGAGCAGAGCTATATTTCAAATGGAAAAAAATTATATTCCGGCCGCCGGTACAATGAAGCTATAGCCGAGTGGGATAGCGCGAGGCCTTATAGTCTGAATATCGCTTACCTTGACGAACTGGTTTTCCGCGCCCGCAAACAGATGCGCCTTGAAACGGATGAAAAGCGCCGCCGCACAGAAGAGACCGCCCGCCGCGTCAGGGAAGAA
This sequence comes from Elusimicrobiota bacterium, assembly GCA_003450815.1. Classification (GTDB taxonomy): domain Bacteria; phylum Elusimicrobiota; class Elusimicrobia; order Elusimicrobiales; family UBA9959; genus UBA9634. Next base: position 36,902 of record DMES01000024.1, read on the forward strand.
GAAGCCAACCGCAAGGCGGAGGAAGAGGAGCGTAAGAAAGCTGAAGAGGAAGCCAAACGCAGGGGGGTTTCAGGCGAGGATGCGAAGGCCAGGCAGCCTCAGGGCATTACCGAAGAAAACCGCCTTGCGGCCCAACAGCATTATCTGGAAGGCCTAAAATACTTCCAGAACGCGAATTACGACAAGGCCCGCGACGAGTGGACTATCTCAAAACAGCTTGACCCCTCTAACTCCGACGCCGGCGCCGGGCTAAAACGCATAGAGCAGATTCTGGCAGGCGGACAGTAAAAGCAGGGTATAGGGTAGAGGGGATAGGGTTCAGGGTAAGGAATTTCTTACTTCTGCACCCTCTGTCCTAAACCTTCCACCCCTCCGTAATATTTCCGAAATAGCGCTCTGATACAATATATCTATTACTATGCGACTGACGCTTAAATGGCTGGTGTGGTTTATTGGTATTGGCATTTACGTTATGTGCCTCGGGGGGGTTTTTTATTACAACCTCTTCAAGTGGACATTTGATGAAAAATTGAAGCAGGATATTTTGGACACCGTTAAAGTGTATGCCCCGACCATTCGCAACGGTCTTTTAAACAGTCCCAAGGTGCCTACCCTGGACGAATACGACATTATGACCTCCCTTGCCAAGGATGAGCGCATTACCTCCATATTGTATTTAAGCCGCCAGGGCACAGTGCGCTACCACAAAGAATCACGTTTTATCGGAGTGCCATGGGATGAGTTCCAAAAGACCGTTCCGCCGCCCACCGACGCTATTAAGCAGGCCTACGATTCCAAAATGCCTAAATCCCGCCAGGTGGCGGACGAGCCTTTTTACGAGATAGCCATACCTTTTTCAGTGCGCGGCGACATAATAGGCATAATAGATCTGCTGGTTTCGCGCGCGGGCGCCAAGGTCCTTATAGGTTCCGCCATGCGCAAATATATTGTCGGCGCTTTGGGCGTGCTGTTTCTGCTGGGACTACCGCTATATTTTTTCTTCCATCATTATGTTATTTCACCCATGGGTGTTTTGCGCGACAGTGTTGAGGGTATCTCGCTTAAAAATTTTGATCTGCGTTTTCCGGACAGATCTGATGAAATAGGCGACTTATCGCTTGCGATTTCCCGTCTTTTGGGCAAGATGAAGACTGAAATGGATTCCATCTCAAACCGGGACAAAAAATACAAGGAGGCCGAGCAAAAATGGTGGCGCTCGCTTTTAAGCATTATCGTTCCCGGCAATAATTATGTGATAGTGGTGGATGAGAATAACAACATTCTTTATGTCAATTTCGAACTGGCGCAGGGCATGGATGCAAAAAATATCCATCTGCTTGACGTAGTGGACAGCCAGCAGCAGAATCTGCTGCGCCTGGTCGGTCAGGCTTTTGAAACTCCGGGCCAGAGCGTGGAAGGGGAAACCGTTTTTAAAAACCAGAACATGAATCTTAAGGTCCTGCATGTGGGTGAGGCCTCGGGTATAAACCGCACACTGATTCTTTTCTATCCTAAGTCGGGGATCGACATGTGAGATTGCTTTCCCTCAAATAATTGCTAGAATTAGTTATAATACATGGACAAAGCCCGCGCTAAGGGCTTGCCGGTTTTTTGTGCGTTTGTTTCGGGAGGAAAAAATGAAACTTGAAATAAAAAATATCAGTGTGAATTCTCTGGTGGTCTCTTCACTGCCCCTGGTGGTGTTTGTAATCGCGGTTCTTGGCGGTGCGGTTACCTTTATAATAGAGCCGAACCCCCAGTTTTCAATGATGGGCGCCGCGCAGAAACTGTTAGCTGTGGGGCTTTACTCGTTGCTTTACGCTGTGCTGGTTTCGGCTCTGTTTGTTTTTATTGCCTTTGTTTATAACATTCTTACCGGAGTGCTTGGAATGCGGGGCGTGAGCTTCGATCTTGAGGAAGTGCACGAGCACGAATAGAAAAGCGAATAGCAAGAAAGTAAATAGCAAATAGCAGAGTTTGTCCGGTAGTCACTATTCGCTATCTTGCCATTCGCTATTTGCTGTTTTACACTAGGAGCTAATGTGAAAATAAACATCATTTTTGCCTCGAAAGATCTTTCAAGGGCATCGCTCATACTTGAAATGCTTTCACGGCAGGGGTATTGCGTGGTTACCGCCAATCGCTCTAGGGAAGTAATGGGGATGCTGGCCGAAAAAACATTTGACCTGGTAATAGTGGGTCAGAATCTGGCGGATGAGGAAGGCCTTTCTTTCCTGCGCAATTTGCGCGCAAAAAATAAAAATATCCCGGTTATAGCGATACTGGAGTCTCCGGATACCTATCTTGACCATATGCCGTCCGGCCTTAATCTTGAGACGCTGTCTCCCCGCAGTTCAGCTTCGGGGTCCGCTCATCCGGCGCCGAAGATTTCCTATAAACTGGCGTTTTTTCAGCTTGGCGCCGACGAGTGTCTGTCTTACAGCCAGGACTTGCACGAAAGCATGGCCAGGATCCGCGCCGTAGTGCGGCGCACCGTCTCAACCCAGCCTGACGAGGTGCTGAAGCTTAACGAAGTGGATCTTAACATGTCAAGCTATACCGTAAGAATTTCCGGCAAAGAAATTACCGTCACCGCCAAAGAGTTCGACCTGCTTTACGTATTCTTGAGTTCTCCCAACAGGGTGCTTTCAAGGCCCTATCTTATAGAAAGGGTCTGGGGCTATAATTATTTCGGATCACCACGCACCGTGGATGTGCATGTAAGGCGCCTGCGCTCAAAAATGGGCAAGGCCGCCAGGTACGTGCACACGGTCCCCTGTGTGGGATATAAACTGGTGCCGAACACGAAGTAGGGTATAGGGTAGAGGGGATAGGGTGGAGTTGCAGAAATAAGGAACTCCTTTCCCTCTACCCTGGACCCTCTACGCTTTACCCTATAAATTATGGAGGTTTCTAAATTATGTCCGCACAGAAAATTTTGATAATAGATGACGATGCGCATCTTCGCGACAGCTTGTCTGAGGTGCTTGATCTGGAGGGCTTCACCTGCTTTGAGGCCGGCAACGCAAAAACAGGCATAGAGTCCGCCAAAAAAAACAGTCCGGAAGTGGTTATAATGGACATACAGCTGCCCGATTCAAGCGGCTTTCAGATCTGCCAGGAGCTGCGCAAAATGTCAAAAGAGTTTATTCTCATTATGATGACGGGCAGATTTTTATCTACCGAGGAAAAAACCCAGGGTTTCAGCCTTGGGGCGGACGAATACCTTACAAAACCATTTGACATCCAGGAGCTTTGCATAAGAATACGCCAGCTCCTCACAAGAAAAGGTAAATAAATCCAACTACCATCTCAAGGAGTTATTGATTATGTCATGCAAGAAATTCTTTTTGCCGGTAATGTGTCTTTTCCTGCTTATCACCCTGTCAACCTATAACCTTCCGGACTTGTGCGGCGCGGCCGGCGGTTCCGCCGGCGCCTCGGGCGCGCAGCTCGAATTATTTTTCGGGGCCATGGACGGCCAGGGCTGGCAGACTTTTTTCCTTGCCGACGCAGTGGCGAAACGTGTCGGCGGCCCCGCGATAAAAATTTACCCTCTGGTCATCAAAAATGCGGACGGTAAATTTACAGCGAAAAAAGGGGAGGCGGAGTTGGACGAGTCTATGCGTCTTGCAGTTCTCAGCCGGTTTTACCCCGATAAACTTCTTGCCTATTTAACCGCCAGGTCACTCAGTCCCTGGACTGACAGCTGGCGCGACGCAGTGGTTTTCTGCGGACTTGACCCTGATGAATTTGCCAGGAAAGCAGCCGCCGAGGGGCCTGGTGCCCTGGCGGTGGCTTATGACCGTTCACAAAAGGCCGGTATTCAAGCTGTTTCCCTGTTGATAAACGGTAAGCTCTACTCTGGAGCACAGCGTCTTTTGCCGCTTCTGCAAGCTGTAAATGCTGTTTTGCCGGAGGCTAAGCGCGCGGCGTTGCCTAAGTCATACCTCGACAGGCTGAAACAGCCTCTTCCGCAATTCCTGGTGGTTTTAAGCTCAAGTCCTTTTTCGCAAAAAAATGACGCTCTGCTTGGCGTTTTTGCAAAGTATTTTGAAGGTATAAAACCGACGTTCCTTGACTACGATTCCCCGGAGCGCGCCGAAAAACTACCCGGACTTACATTTACGCCTGCCTATATTATTGAGGCCAACGCTGCAGCCAAAGAGCGGCTGGAATCTGAAATTAAGGCCGGCATTTTCCGTGAGGATGGCGGGTGGCTGGTGTATTATGACCACCAGCGCGCGGGTTTTTATCCTGGCAGGGTTAAGCTGGAAAATACGCTTGAGCTTTTTGTGATGTCCTATTGCCCGTTCGGCACGCAGGCGGAAAACGCTTTGCTTGAGGCAAGAAAAAACGGCGTTCTGCCTGCCGGACTAAAACTTGAGATACACTACATAGGCGACGCTGCTAAAAAGGAAGACGGCTCATACGAGTTCGGCAGTCTGCACGGGCAGGCGGAGTGGGAAGAGAATTTGCGCCAGCTTGTGATAGCGAGGGATTTCCCGGGTAAATTTTACGACTATCTGCTGGAGCGGAACAAAGCTATTAACTCCACGCCCTGGGAAGACGCGGCCACAAAAGCAGGCATTGACCCCAAGAAAGTTTCGGACGCTTTTGCCGGAGGAAAAAAACTGCTGGCCGACGATTTTGTCCGCTCAACCGCGCTTTCCGTAACCACTTCCCCTTCCTTCATGTGGGAAGGGCAGGCTTTTATGGTGGGACTTGCCGAACTTGCCAAAATCCCGGGCTTTGGAAAGGTGGGGCTGCCAGCCACAGGCGGGGCAGGCTGTGGTAAATAGCAAATAGTAAATAGCTGAGTTCTTCTGATGCTATTCGCTGCAGTTATTGCAACATTTCCGTAACAATCTTTTGGGATAATAGCAGGAAAGCAAATAGTAAACAGCAGAATTCGTCCGATTCCCACTATTCACTTTCTTGCTGTTCGCTGTCTTTATACTATGACCGACGCGCCAAAAAAGAAAGGCCGGCTTTTTTACAAGTTTCTCTTTATCTTTCTTATCGTTTCACTGGTGCCGCTTTCCATAGTGGGCTATCTCCTGATAAATTGGAGCCAGCAAACCCTTAATAAGGCTATCTCGCGCGACCAGGAGGCGCTGGCGGTGGGATTTGCCGACACGGTCTCAAGCTATATTGTAAATTTCCGCAATGTGCTTTTTGACGCGGCGCATCTGGAGGATTTCTCCTCCATGAACGCCGGCCGCCAGCAGGCGCTGCTTAACCACATAATGCAGCTGCACGCGGTATTTCTTGAAATTTCTGTAATAGACTCCTCCGGCCAGGAAACTGTGCGCATAGGCCGTTTTGTGCACGACACCCGGCTGCGCGATTTTGCAAGTGACGCGTTGTTTGCCAAGGTGATGAAAACAGGGGAGTTTGTCGGCGGGCTTGAAAAATATATGGGCTCCTACCCCGCCATCACCATGGGTGTTGAGATAATAAACCCCGTCACCAATCAGGGCGTGGGCGTGCTGATGGCCAAAATGACACTCACCGGGCTTTCCAGCATCCTGAAAACCGGCTTCCCGGAAAACGCCCACAAGCAGGCGGCGATAATTGATTCCAACGGGTTTTTAATCGCGCATTCTAACTCCAAGGAAATTTACAAGCCAGACGCCAAGCTGCCGGATGATATCCAGCAAATACTTCTGCGCAATGACGCTAAAACCGGGGGCGGAGAGATAGTGCTTGAATCCACCGGTGAGCGGGTGCTGGGGGCTTTTGCCGAAGTCACGGACCTCGGCTGGGTAATTTATATTCAGAGTTCGGTCGCGGTAGCGTACCAGGCAGCGGATGATATGCTGAAGCGAACCTGGCGCATGATGGCGGTGGTAACGGTGTTCGTGCTTGGCCTGGGATACGCGGTGTCGCTTATCATTACCCAGCCCATACAGGCTCTGCGGGCCGCGGCGATAAAACTGGGAGAGGGCGACTTCGACTACCTGCCGGATCTTTCAATGCCGAATGATGAAATAGGGGAACTGGCGCATACTTTTATGCAGATGAGCGAATCGTTGAAAGTCAAGACCGCTGAAATAATGACGGCGCAGGAGGAGCTTCACCGCCTTAACCGCAGCCTTGAAAACCGGGTGGAGGCGCGTACACGGGAACTGAAGTCGGCACAGGACGAGCTGATTAAAAAAGAGCGGCTTGCCGCTATAGGGCAGATGGCTTCCGTGGTGGGCCATGAAATACGAAACCCGCTTGCTGTTATAAATAATTCCACTTACTTTATAAAGACCAAGCTGAGCGCTTTCCCGAACCTGGAGCCTAAGATATTAAAACACATCTCAATCATAGAGTCGGAAATCAGGCAGGCTAACGGCATCATAGATGAAATTTTGGGTTTTGCCCGCACCAAAGAGCTTAATCCGAAGCTCACCCACCTCAATTCCTATATTGACGACCTGCTGATGTCTTTCCCCGTTCCGGCGCACATACAGATTGAAAAAACGCTCGCGTCCGGGAATCCGTCCGTCAATATCGACACCGACGAAATGACACAGGCCCTGAGAAATCTTATCAAGAACGGGATAGAAGTAATGCCGGAGCGCGGCAAAGTTTTCGTGCGCACCGAAATTACCGCCTCCGACACGGTAAGGATTGATGTGGAGGATACGGGGCCCGGCATTCCCAAGGAAACCCTTGAAAAAATATTCGCTCCGTTCTTTACCACCAAGGCCCGCGGCACGGGGCTTGGACTTGCCGTGGTGAAGAAAGTGGCAGACCGCCACAAGGGGCGCGTGGAAGTATCAAGCGTGGTGGGTAAAGGCACCTGCTTTAAGATTTTTATTCCCCTTGTAACCAACAGCCAAAATAAGTAACAATGTAAGGTAGTTGGGGGTTAGGAGTTGTGGAGTTCAGAGTTAAAGAGTTTGGAGTGAAACCGTAACCACCAGCTCTCAAATGCGCCAACTCTTCAATTTCATAACTCATTAACTCTCCAACTCGCAACTGTCCTTATGGAAAGCAAAATTTTAATTGTTGACGACGACGCCCACCTCAGGGAGACCCTGCGTGATCTTCTTGAAATGGAAGGCTATAAGGTTTTTGAGGCCGCCAGCGGTACCGACGCCATGAAAATGGTGGTGTCCGATTTTTTTCATGTCATATTAATGGATTTTAACCTCACCGATAAAACCGGCATAGAAGTGATAAAAGACATCCGCAAATTAAATACCGACAGCCAGATATTGATGATGACCGCCCACGCCTCGCTTGACACGGCGGTGCGCGCCATACAGGAATCCGTTTACGATTTTCTGATTAAACCGGTGGATTTTAATTACCTGCGCCGCGCTATAAAAAAGGCCGAGGAAAAGCTTTACCTTGAGCAGGAAAATAAACGCCTCATGGACACGCTTAAGCATAGTAATTGCGAGCTTGACCGCCTGAATAACATGAAGTCCAAGTTTATGTCAATGGCCTCGCATGATCTGTCAAATTCTCTGATGACTCTCCAGATAAGCTTTGAGATGCTGGCATCCACCATAAATCCCAATGACGACCAGAAAAAGAAAATGGACTTTATCAACACCAGTATAGCTCAGATCTCCCGCCTTATAGGAGATCTGGTGGACTGGGCCTCCATAGAACAGGGCAAGTTCAGGCTGGAAAAAAATTATTTTGAGATGGATAAAATGGTGGATGAAATTGTGGTCGGCCCGAAGGCCAGGGCCTCGCAGAAGAATATTGAGGTGGGCACCCAGCTGGCCGCCAAGGGCCTGCGGATGGTCTGCGCCGATAAGCGGCGCATAACGCAGGTGCTTTTAAATCTGCTTGAAAACGCGGTGCGCCACACCCAGCGCGGCGGCAAAATAACGGTGCATGTCGACCCGCTTGAAGACTTCGTTTGCGTTTCGGTAAAAGACACCGGCGAGGGGATAGACCCTGTGGAACTGCCGAAACTTTTTCAAAGCTTTTACCAGCCGGTTGGCGGCAAGTCGCCGCATGGCCGCCTGGGACTTGGCCTTTCTATCGCGAGGGAAATAGTGCACACCCACAATGGAAAGATCTGGGTGGAAAGCGAGGGCGTGGGAAAGGGCGCGGCTTTCAAATTCACCATACCTTTCGCCAAGGAGTCACCCCAGGCTGTTCCAAAAACGGGGGGAGCCGGGGAGGAAAAACAGTAAGCTGTTCAGGCGGACCGCCTAAACAACCTAAAGGAGATTAAAATGTCAGCTGCCAGAAAAATAGTAACCGTGCTTATCGCCGATGACCAGACCCTTTTCAGGGAAGGAATAAAAGATTTGCTAGAGGATGAAAAAGGGATTTCAGTGGTAGGTGAAGCCACAAACGGGCCTGAAGTAGTGGCCCTCGCGAAAAAACTCAAGCCCGATGTGATTTTGATGGATATCAAGCTGCCGCAAATGGATGGTATGGCCGCCACCCGCATTATCCGCAAGGAATGCCCGCAGACGAATGTGCTTATCCTGTCCAGCTATGAGGATGAGGCCCACATAACCGAGGCCATACAGGCGGGCGCCAACGGCTATCTCTCAAAAATGCTGCCGGCTTCCGAACTGGTGCACGCTTTGACGACTTTTAACAGTGAAGGTGTTATGATACCCCAGCCCATAATGGGCAAGCTTATCGCGGGCCTGCGGCAGATGGGCTCATCTGGCTATGAGGGCGCGCCGGATTCGCTTACCGCCACCGAAATAAAGGTGATGGCTTTGCTCGGCAAAGGCAAGTCAAATAAAGAAATAGCGCAGGAGCTCGGCTGCAGCGTGAAGACGATAAAAAACCACTTAAACAGCGTATTCCAGAAACTTGGTGTCAATAACAGGACCGAAGCCGTGGTAAAAGCCATTGAAAAAGGGCTTATATCTGCGGAGGATGGACGGTAGTTGTCGGCCACAAGTAACGAAGGTAATCGCACGGGCTTAAAATCTGGTGTTAAAAGCGGTTAGTTCCTATAATCAGGGACTAACCGCTTTACTATTGCGGATTTTAATAATAGCGCAACATTTAAATATTATAATATTAGCGTCAAGCGCGTTATATATTGAAAAGCGCGCTTTTCGGTGCTATAACATATCAACTACAGGGGATAGGGGCTAGCGGATAGGGAATAGGGGAAGAACTGGTAATGGTAATTATTGACTTAGCGAAATTTATGGGGGGGGGCCGGCATATGCTCCGGAGGGCGGAGATTTTTATATATTCTCTACCCTCTACCCTAACCCCTAACCCCTATACCCTGCGCCGGGGCCAGAGCACGGTTGAATATCTGCTTATGCTTGCGGTTGTTGCGTCCATTGCCATGTCCATGGGAATTTTATTCCATAAGAGGATACTTGGCGGTATATTTACAATGGTAGGAATGATAATCGGCGCCGGGCAGCCGAAATAAAGATAGGGTATAGGGTAGAGGGGTTAGGGTATAGGGTAAAAAGAGAAGAAAAATATGGTATTCCGAGGATGGTTTAAAAAATATAGAAGGCAGGTCATTTCCACCCTATCCCCTATCCCCTATTCCCTATTCCCTCGCTTTCGGCGCGGGCAGATACTTATCCCCTCCCTTCTCGTCATCCCTTCTCTGCTTCTTTTTGTTTATCTGATTTTTGAAACCACCAAGATTTCGCGTGAAAAGATACGCCAGCAGTTTGCCGTGGATTCCGCCGCTTTTATACAGATGGGCGACTACACAAATCTGCTGAACCGCACCGCTTATGTAAACGGCGCTTTTCCCTACCGCATCTTCAAAGAAGCCTATGAGTGTCCCCCAAGCGATTATCTGCAGAAAACCGACGGCTCGGGCCAGGTCTGCCCTTACGATATGCTCTATTCGGTCGGCGCTTTTCCGAAATATACAGGCGACATGAAGGGGCAGCCCGCCATGGCCCTCGACAGTATTAAAAAATGGGATATACGATTTGACGACAGCCTTCGCTCCGGCATCAATTCCAACCCGCCCTCAATCGCGAGCGAGCTTACCCTTATAACTGAAGAGCAGGGTACGAAGATATATATATTCTGGGACCCGGCTGCCGGCGTTTATAAATTCTACGCCCAGGTTTACACCTTGCTTGGTTCGGTGGAAGAATCCCAGATGACGGTATTTGAGCGGCTGACCGATAATTTTAATTTTTTCCGCAAATCTTATTACCTGAACGCCAATACGCAGGAGTGTACGAATCAACCCCAGGGCTGCGGTGAGGATGGGTTAAGCGGCCCCGGCGGCTATAAAGTCAATAAGATCACAAGGCCCAAGAGCATGGCCATGTATTATATCGACAAGATACTTTTTTACGCCAAGGTGCCTCAAAGCGGCCTGCCGCCGTATTTTATAGGAAAAACCAATCCTCCAATGACAATGCCCGCCCCCGGTCTTTTCCAGCTGGCCGCCGTTTCCGACTCCGCGCTTAAAACAGTTGGTGACGGTTATCAGGTTTACCAGGGCTGGGACGCGCCCCAGAATTATTTTAAAGTGGATTTTAATGTCCTGGCTCCTTGTCCGTCCGACAGTGGAATACGCCGTCCCTGTGTGCACGCCAGAATAGCCAGCCAGTGCCCAGATCTTGCGAATGGAAATAACTGCGTTTGGCCAAACCCGACGCCGAAGTACCAAACCAGACTATATCCATAGGAGAAAGTCTGCAGGGTATAGGTTATAGGGTGTAGGGTATAGGGTTCGGAGAAGAGCTGAAAGAAGAGCAAATTTATGAAATTTCCGAATGGTCTAAAAAATGTTTTTAAGTTTGTCTTCTCCCCTACCCCCTATACCCTACCCCCTACACCCCACACCCTGGCCTGCCCCCGCCGCAGGCGGGGGCAGGCTATGACCGAAGTTGTCCTGCTTTTTCCAATATTTATGATAATCGTTTTTATCACCGCCAAAATATTCGCCCTTCTGGTGCTGGTTCAAAAAATGGAAATCGGCTCGTATTACGCGGCCAGGCGCTGGCAGCTTGAGTCGCATCTGAACGCGGATTATGCCGGCTGGGACAATGGCACATTAAAGGCCGACATAGAGAAAAAAGTAAAAACCTATATGGGGTTTGATGATACAAAAGCAGGCGGGGCATATCAGTTCCTGAATCTGCGTTCGCTAACTTTGGATGTGGTGCGCACTCAGGTATGGAATGTGGTAACGCTTAAGGTTGAAACCAGCCCCGCCAGGATAAAGTTGTTATGCCTGTATCCGAAGCAAGCTATCTGCGCCTATCCTTACGGCGCGGAATGCAATAATGGCTATGATTATATCTGCGTGGGTGGCAAAAGCCTTGAAGTGATAAAATATGTGCCTAACCGCGATAGGCCCATCCAATTTGTCCTGCCGGGGCTGAAATAACAGGAAATCAATTACTGAGGCACCAAATCCTCTTGTATCGGAGGATTTGGGAGGGTGATTTTCCTTGCCAACTTCTTCGCCATTTGCTAAAAAGTAATAGTGGAATAGAAAAAAGCGGTTCTTGAAAGCCAAATAACAATCATTGTAGTGTTTCCGATAAAATATGAAAAAAAATATTTTGGTCGTCGGTTCGGTTGCGCTGGATTCTGTGCAGACCATCCACGGGCGCACCAGCAAGGCTCTCGGGGGCTCGGCTGTGCATTTTTCAATTTCAGCTTCGCAGTTCGCGCCGGTAAGAATAGTGGGTGTGGTGGGCGAGGACTTCCCCTCCTCTTTCTGCCGGCTTATGAAGCGCCGCAATATAGATCTTGAGGGCATGCAGGTAATGCCTGGCAAGACTTTCCACTGGAGAGGCCGGTATGACAAAGATTTTAAAAATGCCATAACCATAGCCACGGAGCTTAATGTTTTTGAGCATTTTAAACCCAGTCTCAGTCCTTCGCATAGCAAATGCGGGGTGCTGTTTCTCGCGAACATTGACCCAGACCTGCAGTGGGATGTTCTCCGCCAAATGGACAGGCCGAGGCTTGTGGCCTGCGACACCATGAACTACTGGATAACCCTCAAAAAGAAATCCCTTGAAAAGCTTTTATCCAGGGTCAATCTTTTTTTTGTAAACGAAGAAGAAGCCCGCCAGCTTACGAAGGAGCATAATCTGATGACGGCCGCGAAGCTGCTCGCGAAAATGGGGCCGCAGATAGTGGTGATAAAAAGGGGAGACAGCGGCTCCATGCTGTTTTATGGCGGTGAAACGCTTTCAATCCCCGCTCAGCCGATAGAAAAAGTGGTGGACCCGACCGGCGCAGGAGACACTTTTGCCGGAGGGTTCGTTGGCTACCTGGCCGCGTCTCCCGACTGGCGCAATATTAATGTTTTAAAGCGCGCCATGGCCTACGGAACGGTGTTGTCTTCTTTCAGCGTGGAAAACTTCAGCGTCCGAAGGACGGAGAAGCTCTCCAAGTCCGATATAAGCGCCCGTTACAGAAAGTACGTTCAATCTCTTTCCATAGATTCCGATGACTGAACATAACAACCTGTTTACGATAGCTGATACCACCGCCAACCCAGCGCCGCTAGGCCTGCTGGGTTTTGGCATGACCACGATACTGCTCAATCTGCACAACGCCGGCTACTATGCCCTGGACACGATGATACTTGCCATGGGCATATGCATAGGCGGCCTGGCGCAGGTTATGGCCGGCGCCATGGAGTGGAAGAAGAAAAATACTTTCGGCACCACGGCTTTCACGCTTTACGGTTTTTTCTGGCTGTCCCTGGTAGCTCTGCTGGTGCTTCCCAGGCTTGGCCTTGGCGAGCCCGCTTCCCCGATATCCATGGGTTTCTATCTGCTGGTCTGGGGCCTGTTCACAACCTGTATGTTTATAGGCACACTTAAACTCAGCCGGGCGTTGCAGGTGGTTTTTCTGTCTTTGGCCATACTTTTTTTTATGCTGGCCTACGCCGATTTTTCCGGAACTTCCAAAACCCTGGCCGGCTACGAGGGGATTTTCTGCGGCCTTTCCGCGTGCTACGCTGCCATAGCGCAGATCCTCAACGAGGTCTATGGGCGCACTGTCCTTCCGCTATAAACTCCGCCAGCAATCATAAAAGATCCATAGATAGTCCTTTGAACCCGATATAACCTCAAAAAGGTGCCTGGCATCTTTTTGGGGAGGATCACAGCTTTATTGCGGCCTATGTCCATGTAGGTCTAAAAACATTATCGGGTTAGGCCTTTCGCTTCTATTAGAGATCCCTCATTATCGGCTATCATTATGCGTAGTGGTTGGAGGAAGCTTTATAAAGGAGCGTAAAGATGAAAAGAATTATTGCAATAGCGGCATTGGTTATATTCGGATGCGTGTCTGTGAAAGCTTCGGGGTATCCTTACGATTATACTTTCCAGAACGCGCGGGTTGTTTCTGTGGGACCGGCCATAGTGGTTAAGGTTGAAAGCGGCATGATGAGCACGCTGGTAATAGGATACAAACGCAGCGGCATGCTTGGCGGTTCCGACAGCATAAGCGCGGTGGTCAGGACCACTTATTCCAACTATAACGGGAATGTCAATACAGTAGAGCGTGTTATTCAGATACCGAAAGAATGGCATGGCACTGGATATATGACCCCGGAGATGAGCCCGTATGACTTCGTCGCGGGTGGTGACAGCTGCAGGGAAATAATAAGAATAGAGCTTGCCTTCTTCAACGGTCCTAAGTGGGATTCCAATTATGGCGCTAATTATGCGGTTGAAAAGAACGATTTCTACCAGAAAGCGGCCACCTTCCGGTCCGAGCACGGCGGCGGGCCCAACATAGACCTGTACTGCTGGGACTTTATAGTGGGCCAGATGCGCAAGTAACCCCTCGGTTCCCGAACTACACAAAATAAACCGGGCGTCCGTTTTAGGGACGCCCGGTTTTACTATTGGCTGATCGCTATTCGCTTTTTGTGGGTATTTAGAAATCAAACAGTTTCACCACGCGGCTCTCTATGCCGAACATCGCGGAATTCCTGGTTTTCTCACAAGTCTCGTAAGCGCTGACAGAGGACATTGTTAAAGAGATCAGCTGGTAAAAAGCCGCCAGTTCCACGGCGTCGGCGCGCAGAACGGTCATCCTTCTCCATGTTATGGCCCCGGAAGCGATCATCTCCGCCTGGTACCCCCTCAGTTTGTCATTAAGTCCGTGCGGCATTATTTCAGCCCGTGGGAACTCCAGTATTGCGTTCTCTCCAAATGATTTAAAGGAATCATTCCTGATCCTTTTCACCAGCCCGGCTTTGGCGAAATCAGCCAGAATTTTGGCCGCTGCGGGTTTTTTTAAGCCCGCAGTTTTCGAAAGGGCTTCGCAGGACCACGCTTCAGAACCGTTTACAAGGACAATATAAGAGAGGTAGTGCCCATAGCTTGAAAGTATTACAACTGCCTGCTCCACGGTGATGGGCAGCCTTTTCATAAGCTTGTCCATTACCTTGTGCATAGGAGAAAGGCCCGGCGTCTCGGTCTTTACGGAGATAAAGGGCTCGAAAACAAAGCTGTAAGGTTCTTCGCCGGCCATGGTTTTTAGCCAGGTAGCGGCAAGTTTTCCTGCTGCGGGGCTTTTGGAGATAAATCTGAGCGCGAGGGAGATACGGCGCAGCTCTTCAGGCGAAGGCAGGGCCTCTCCCTGTTCGAAAAGCAGGTATTTCCTGTAGGAGAAAGTCAGTACCGGTTTCCCGCCGTTGTCGTGATAGAACCGATAAGCTGTAGGGAAGCCGGCCGCTTTACGAAAATCAATCAACGCTTCAGAAAAAATAGTTTCCATACGTTTATTCTACCTTAAGCGTATTTATAGAACAATACCGTGGAAAACCTGCGTTAAAACGCTGTTTTGGTCCCGATCTGCAACGTAAGCCGATCGTCTCTGAAATTGGAACTTATGCCTCATGCGCGGCGGCGCGCAGGCTGGTATCATATCTGTATAGCAACCACGGTTCTGAGGCAGACGATAGAGGAGTGGCAAAAGACTAAAAGGAGATAATATATATGAAGAAAAACGCAATAAAAACGATGATGGTGCTGGTGGGCATAGCGTTGTGTGTTAGTGTGGCTAAGGCGGAGAAGTTCAATACTGAAGGTATGAAGGCGGTGGATATAGGCGATTTGCAGGCCTTAAATGCTTCCGAGTTCTATAAAAGCAGCGGTAATATCCCGGAGCCGAAAGTAGCGGCGGTTAAAGATATCAATAAGGGTTATATCGCCGGGAACGAATCGTCTGCCGGCGTGTCTGTCAAGCCGATGGAGTGGGTCACCATCCCCGGAGGGAAGTTCACGATGGGAACCGACAGTGGCGGAAAAGGTTTTGAAAACGCCAAGCCGATACATGAAGTTGCCATCAAAACCTTTGAGATGTCCAAAACAGATGTGACTGTGGAACAATATGAGGAGTGTGTGATCAAGGGAGGTTGTACGGAACCGGCCACCGGCGACTACTGTAACTGGGGCGTGGCGGGCCGCCAGCTTCACCCGATCAACTGCGTGGATTGGAATCAAGCGAGTGCGTACGCCAAATTCAAAGGCGGGAGACTGCCCAGCGAGTCCGAGT
>DMES01000024.1:52483-54116 GCA_003450815.1 Elusimicrobiota bacterium
GAATCAGAAATACCCCTGGGGCAATGATAAGCCGACCTGCGACAAGGCCGTGATGTATGGTAATGGTGATTATGGTTGCGGCAAAAACAGCACGATGCCGGTGTGTTCAAAGACTGCCGGTAATACTGCGCAGGGTTTGTGCGATATGGCGGGAAATGTATGGCAGTGGGTGCAGGATAAGTACCAGGATTCGTATAAAGGCGCGCCTGTTGATGGCAGTGCGTTTGATGTTGCGGGTGCCGACCGGGTGGTGCGTGGCGGTACCTTCGACGACGATGTCGCCAGTCTCCTGCGGGCCGATTACCGCGGCAGCATCTTCCCTGGCTACCGCGGCGGCGGCATTGGGTTCCGCCTTGTGAGGTCCAGTCGTTGACCCTGGGACACTTGAACCCTTGTCACTTGGGCTTAAATCTGTTGCAGGCCGTCTGATGAGCATAGCTCCTGATACGGCACAGCCATAGGCTAGTAAATCAGTTTGCGGAGGGAGCGGTCCGGGCGCGTGCGTAAGCCGCGCCCGGCAAGTGACCGGAGCAGGGGGTAGGCTAACGGTTTAAGGCTGAACGACGGTTCCCGAATTACACAAAATAAACCGGGCGTCCGTTTTAAGCGGACGCCCGGTTTTACTATTCGCTATTGGCTGATAGCTATTCGCTTTTTATCACACCAGGCCCTGTGCCATCATGGCGTCGGCTACTTTCATGAAGCCGGCGATGTTGGCGCCCATTACATAATTGCCGGGCTGGCCGTTTTCCCTGGCCGCTTTTACGCAAGCCTCGTGGATGTTTACCATAATGTCGTGCAGGTGCTTGTCCACTTCCTCGCTGGACCAGCTCATGCGCATGCTGTTCTGGCTCATCTCAAGGCCGGAGGTGGCAACGCCGCCCGCGTTGGAAGCTTTGCCGGGAGAGAACAGGATTTTCGCTTCCTGGAAAGCGGTAACCGCCTCGGGAGTGCAGGGCATGTTCGCGCCTTCCGTAACGCAGATACAGCCGTTCTTTATAAGCTCCCTGGCGTCGCTTTCTCCAAGCTCGTTCTGGGTCGCGCAGGGGAGCGCCACATCAACTTTAACGCTCCACGGCTTTTTGCCAGCGTAGAATTTGGCGCCCTTGAATTTCTCCGCGTAGGGGGCCACAATGTCCTGGCCGGAAGCGCGCAGTTTCAGCATATATTCCCATTTCTCGCCCTTTATCCCGTCCGTGTCGTGAATAAAGCCGTCGGGACCGGAGATGGTAACCGCCTTGCCGCCAAGGTCGTTCACTTTTTTTACCGCTCCCCAGGCCACATTGCCGAAGCCGGAAACAGCCACCGTCTTGCCCTTGAGGTCGGCGCCCTTTGTTTTAAGCTGTTCCTGGCAGAAGTAAACCACGCCGTAGCCGGTCGCTTCCGGGCGCACCAGAGAGCCGCCCCAGCTCAGGCCTTTGCCGGTCAGCACGCCGGTGAACTCATTTTTCAGGCGCTTGTACTGGCCGAACAGGTAACCGATTTCACGGCCGCCCACGCCGATGTCTCCGGCCGGCACGTCCGTGTCGGGGCCGATATGGCGGAACAGCTCGGTCATAAAGCTCTGGCAGAAGCGCATAACTTCGGAGTCAGACTTGCCTTTGGGGTCAAAGTCCGAGCCGCCCTTGCCGCC
>DMES01000075.1 GCA_003450815.1 Elusimicrobiota bacterium
CATGGGCAACTGCGCTTTTCAGGCTAACACAAACCCCCGACAGGACCCGCGCCAGTATAGCTTGGACGATATTTAAATTGTTTTAGGTGTCCCATTGCGGAAGTCAGGAAATAAAAAAGCGGAACATTCGCTCCGCTTTTTTGCAACTATACCCTCTACCCTATCCCTTATACCCTTCCGTCACGGCCCCCAGTTCGGGGTATAGGACTTGCCTTCGAGCTCCACAAGGGGATGTGGGGCGCTGCCGTCGGAGTCCATTATAAAAATTTCCCTGCGGCTGCGTCTTGTTGAGGTAAAGGCTATAAAGCGGCCGTCCGGGGACCAGGAGGGGTCTTCATTATGCCCCGCTTTATTAGTGAGGCGCCGCACCTGTCCGCCAGTGAGATCGGTCAGGAAAATATTTAGATTTTCCTTCGCGGTTTCGCGGCCGGCAAATACTATCCAGTCGCCCGCCGGAGACCATGAGGGCGAATCGCACCAGTTCATTCGTGTCAGGCGGCGTATTTTGCCCGAGTCCGTATCAAGCACATGCACCTGGGGGCTGCCGGAGCGGTTTGAAATAAAAGCTATCTGTTTGCCGTCTGGAGAATAGGTGGGGGAGGAACTTACCGCGAAGCCTTTTAAAAGTTTCTTGTGTTGTTTGGTAACCACGTCAAGAGCGCAGATATTGGGGTCTTCGCCCAGCGACAAAGTCATTACCATGGTCGTTCCGTCGGGCGAAAGTCCGCCGGGGATGTTTAAACCCTGAAAGGTTGTGAAGGGGCGGATCTTGCCGGCTTTCATGTCAATTTCAAACATATCGGGGTTGCCGTAGCGGTAGGTGGTGTAATAAATGCGCGAAGCGTCCTGTGACCAGCGCGGCAGAAGAGCTATTGATTTATCGTGGGTGAGCCGGGTGAGATTTTCGCCATCGTAGTCAACGGAGTAAATTTCCTTGTTGCCGGTGGCATTGTTCGCGAAGGCAAGCTTTGAATGGGCGATTCCCCTGCGTCCTGTCAGACGCATTACAGTATCGTCCGCAAAAAGGTGCGCCGCGCGCCTGAGGGCGCGGGGTTCGCCCTGATAATACTTGTCAAGCAGCACATGTCCGGTTTCCAAGTCGTAAATTCTGCCTGAAAAAGTCCATACTTTTCCCAGATCCGAGGCCTTGGCGGTAATAAGATGGCCGGCCAGATTTTTCCAAAATGCCATAGCCTCGGGGCCGGAGCTTAAATTGACGGCATTCAGCGGCTCTTCTTTTAAATCGAAATATCTGGAGTAAAGCAGGTCCGCGCGCACTATTTCGCGGAAAGTCTCCGCCAGTTTCAGATCCTCCGGAGAGTCCAGGCGCGTTGGTAAAAAAGAGGCCAGGGCCAGCGCGGTTTTTGGGATTTCTTTCCGGCCTTCCACGCCTATATAAACTTCCGTCTCCGCGCGGGCGGCTTCGGCGCAAAAAAGCGGAAATATAGTCAGAATGAGCAGTTTTTTCATGGGTTTAAATAGCGCTGAAGAGGCGGGATTATGGTCAGGTTTAAGGATTTCCTTATACCCTATTCGCTATTCCCTATCCCCTCTACCCTGCTTTTACCTGGGAGTGCGATTTTTTGCCTTGCGCGCTTCGGCTTTGAAGGGGGTAAGCTTTAAAAGGTACTCTCTTGCTGTTTTAGCCTCGGCTGATCTGGGGAAATCCGCTTCTATGGACTGCAGGTAATCGATAGCCTCGCCCTTTTTATCCTCGGGCAGCTTCAATATGGAAAGCGCGTATTTAAGGCGGATAACCGGCACGCGCGTGGATTTGGGATATTTTTCCAGCGTGGTCGCGTAGGCCAGCGCCGCCTCTTTCCAATGTCCTTTAAGATATAGCGATTCGCCCAGGTAATAATAAGCGCCTTCCGCCATATCGCCAGCGGGGAAGCGGGAAAGGTAATTTTTAAAACCGCTGACTGAGGCGTCAAAGTTGTTGTTGAGGAAAGCGGAGTATGCGTCGTTATATATTTTGGCGGGAAGCAGGGCGATTTCCACCTCTTCCTGCTGTTTTTTTATGGTCTGGCCGATTGCGCTTACACGCTTGTTCATGCCTGAGTCCAGGTCGTCCAGGCGCGAGGAAAGCTTTTCCATGCGAAAGGTGATGTCTTTCAGGTTTTCCGAGAATACATTCAGACTTGTGGAGAGGTTGTCCATCTTCACGGCCAGATCAGCCTGATTTTTTTGCATATTGTTCAGGTTGGAGTTCAGGTCGTCCATCTGGCTCTGCATCTGCAGCATATCGCGCTGGGTGGCTACGCAGCCGACGGTGGCCAATAGCGCCGGGAACAAGATCAGATGCCTTTTTAACATATGTTATTTCGCCCTTATTTTAGTTTCAGCGCGCCTGTTGCTCTGCCAGCAGGTTTCGGTTTCCTCTTCACAGACGGGCTTTTCCTTGCCGTAGGAAATGGTGCCTAGAGAATTCTCCGCGACGCCAAGGCGGACATAATAGTCGCGCACCTCTTTGGCCCTTTTCTGGCCAAGCGCGAGGTTGTATTCAATTGTGCCGCGCTGGTCGCAATGTCCTTCTACCATCACGACCCAGTCTTTGTGGGCCTTTAGGACATCGGCGTTGTTCTGAAGAGTTTGCCTTGTGGTTTCGGGCAGAGTGTAGCTGTCCAGGTCAAAATTGACGGTTGCAATATTGTCGTGTGAAACAAATTCCGCGCCGCGTATGTTAGCCTCGTAGTCGGCGGTGTCAGTGCTTTCCTGTACCTCAAGGGCAGGGTTGGATGTAGTGTCAGTGACCATATCGGTTTTGGCTCCGGCGGCATTTTTTAGGTTTTTGTTGCCGCAGGAAGCAAGCCCAAGCGCTAATATCGGCAAAGCGGCCAAAACTAAAAGTCTGGTTTTCATCAATTCCTCCGTGTGTCTTACCCCAGCCTGTATAATCTATAAAAAAAACGGACAAAATACAACTTCTTACGCCGTCCTTTCGATCAGCGCGTTTATATAATTTTTTAATTCCGCGGCGCAGTCTTTTTCAGGCAGCAGCTCTATCAGCGGAAAGATGGCTGTTCGCGCGCGCTCGCGCGCTTTTTCCCTGGCAGCTTTTGCAAAACCTCTTTTTACCACTATGTCGGCCGCGCTTATCGCGCTTATTAAATCTCTTGAGCCGGAGGCGGCAAAAGCGGCCATAAGTTTTTCAAGCTCAGGTCCGGAAACTTTGTCTTTAAGCGCCAAAATAAGCGGCAGGGTGCGTTTACCGTCAAAAATATCTTTAAATTTATCTTTGCCGGAGTTCGACGTTTCGCTTTCAAAATCAAGCGTGTCATCCACCAGTTGAAAGCATACGCCTGTTTCCTCTCCAAGCCGGGCGCAGGGTTCAAATAGAGCGGTTTTTTTTGCGAGGCGGGAGAGGGTCAGCGCGCACCAGCGGAATAAAGCGCCGGTTTTTAGCGCGGTAATGCGGTAAAGTTCTTCTTCACCGGAGTTCAGGCCTTTTGAGTTTTCTTCAAGCAGGGCGCCTTCGGTCATACGGCGCACGGCGTTCACCAGCTCTTTGTCTGTGCCCGGAGCGATCTGTGCGGCCCGGTCAAAGGCAATGGCTACCATCAGGTCGCCTACAAGTATGGCCTTATTTACGCCCAAAGAAGTGTTAAGTGTGGGAACGCCCCTTCTGGATGAGGCTTTGTCAACGCAGTCATCATGTAAAAGAGAGGCCGTGTGTGTAAGTTCGGCGGTAACACCCACCCGCTCCGAGAGCTGGCGTTTAATGCCAAGGGCATCCCCCATCAGAATTGAAAAGCGGGCCCTGGCGGCCTTGCCCAGAAAATTGAAAGGGATCCGGCTTATGTCAAAAATAGCAGGGTCGATGCCGCGTAAAAGTCTGCCGATCCCATCATCCACCTGTTGCAGCGAGAGCGCCAGTCCGTCGGTTTTAAGCATATAGGTTACCGCTTCTTTCGTATTTTAGCATTTTGTCCGCAGTGCGTTGGCTCTATTCAAAGAATTTCAAGTACGCTGATAGACGCTAATTTTATGTTGTGTATCCAAAGTCACACTTTTTTTATTGACAAGTTCCAACAAGGATGCCTATAATAGAAATATCCCAATATCCTGAGCAAGTTGGGAACATATTTTGTTTTCGGGGGATGAAATAAAACTTCCTTAAATAACTCCAAGGAGTTCAAAATGAAATACCTTTTATCTTTGATCTTGGCTTTTGTCTTTTCCGGCTTTGTCCAGGCCGCTTATATTTCCATCTGGCGCGGAGAGGTGGAAGTGAAGAAGGCAGGCGCTGACAAGTGGGAGCGCGTATTACGCGGAGAAAAGACGATGCTCGCTTCAGGGGACGAATTGCGTACGGCGCGCGCCTCTACTGTTGAAGTTTTAATGGACGACGGCTCAAAGGTTAAAATGGCCCCGCTTTCAGCTTTTAAAATGACCGAAAACAATGAGGCGGCGTCTTTGCAGCTGTATTTCGGCAGGGTTCGTTCCTGGGTTAAAAAATTTACCAAAAAATTTGAGGTCAGAACGCCGTCCGCCGTCTGCGCCGTGCGCGGCACGGATTTTACGGTTTCGGCGGATGCGGAGGGGAACACCAAGGTTGAAGTGTACGAAGGCAGCGTTCTTGCCGGCGACAGCTCGGGCGCCACGGGCCTGATAACGCAGGGACAATTTACCGAAATACCGAAAGGCGGGAAAATGAAGGAGCCGCATAACAACCCGAATCCGCCCGGCAACCTGAACACCTCTATCGGAGACGCGAAAGCGCTTGCCAGGCGCGAGATTTATAACGAGATGTCAAAAGAGGATGTTCTGGCTTCCGCCCAGGCCGAAATACAGTCGGCCGAATATCAGAACCGCAAGGTGGCTATAGACGCTTTCGGCAACCGCGTACGGATGGAGGAATATATAGTAAGGCCGGCGGAGGACCAGTTTAAATATGTGGTTTTAAACACCCGCGCCGCCCGCTTTGATTTCGGCAAGATACTTTTTACTTTCAACAATGCGCTGCCGTCGGATCTGTCGCTGGCCACAAAAAACATGATTTCCGCGTACGGTTCCACCCGGCCTGAATGGGAACTGACGGAGATCAACAGCATTATGTCAAATACCCTGGATAAGATGACGGAAGACGCCTCCGGCGGGAAAATGGTGCCCGATGACGCGGGTTCTCCCACTGTCTGGACGCATTTTTTCTCCAACTATGCCGTTTACGCGTACGGCTGGCAAGAGGGGGACAATCCCGCGGCGGTTCCGAACGGCGGTATGGGCACAATGCTCTGGTCGTTCAACGACTCCAACTCCGACAATACGGTGCAGGGCGGGGAGATTTCATATCTTGGCCCCAGCGGCCCCTGCGTCACGGCGCCCACTGGCGGGGTCACTTCGCCTTCGGG
This sequence comes from Elusimicrobiota bacterium, assembly GCA_003450815.1. GTDB lineage: Bacteria > Elusimicrobiota > Elusimicrobia > Elusimicrobiales > UBA9959 > UBA9634. The sequence goes on from DMES01000075.1 coordinate 5,352, forward strand.
GGATGATGTTTTCCATACCATTACCCGCAATACTTATTCGGACGGCACCTGGATTTCGGCGGAAGACTATGTGCTTTTTGACAACGGCAAAATACTCAGCACCGGCGATTTGGCCAGTACGCTGGGCTCCAATATGGACAAAGTCACCGATAAGCTGAATTTTGAGCGGATATACACCAGTTCGCTTTTTGGCGGCCGGAAGATAGATCTTGAGTATTCCGCCAAGCTGTTGAAAGATGCGGGGCTGCTGAGGTTTTAGCGGCAGGGTGGAGGGTATAGGGGAGAGGGGATAGGGTGGGGAAATCGGAAAGATACTTATTTTTTTAGGAGGTCGGTAATGAAAGAAGCGCTTAACTGGATGAAAAAGCACAAATATATTGTTCTTTTGGCTTTTACTATACCCTATACCCTATACCCTTTCTTTTCGCCGGAATTAAATTGACGCCCGTAATGGATTTGTCTGTACTTGGCGGCAAATATTATCTTGACTCAGACGCAGCCTCTTTTCAGGGCCGCGTTGACGCCTTTTTTTCTCCGGTTATAAAGTTTTCAGACTCGCACGAGTTTGTGCCGGTTTATTCTGGGAATTACTCCGGCACGCAGGATATACAGGAACTTGTCGGCGGCGGAGTGCTCACCCGCCAGCGCCAGTCACAAACCCTTTCATTCAAATATGTTTACACCAGCGAGTTCAATAAGTATAAAACCAGATATTCCTCTTCAAAAGCCCTGGTTAAGGAAACTAAAGACGAGAAATGGAATAAAGGGCTGTTTGATTACAAAACCATGTCTTTCGGCTTTGAGGCGGAACAGGAACGCCCGCGCGGCACCTATAGCGAAGCCTATGATTTTTACCAGGTTAAATACCCTAATTACGCCACCTTGCTTTCACAGTCGGACACTGTAATAGACACTACCACGTTTAACGAGCTTTCCGCGAATGCCGGCACTAACACTATGGACAATACAAGTCACCGTGTGTCCTTTGGCTACACCTGGTTTCCTGAACCGCTGGTGATGAACGCCTCTTATGACTTTACCTACCGCGCATATGGAGACCAGGCGCTGGTTGCCAACCCCGCCACCGGCCAATCTCCTTTCACTAGCGGCAAGCGTCATGACCTGGTGCACTCCCTGGCATTAAAGATATCGCGGGATATGAAGCCGCTCCGCCTTTCACTTAACTCAAGCGCTTCCTGGCTTAATTCAAACCAGAACTCCTACGATTCCTCACGGACGAAGTACATAAAGGATTATTACAGTTACATTGAACTTGGGCTCTCGCCCGCTATAAATTTTAACTTAAAGGACGGTGCGCAATTCGGTCTGGGAGTTGACTGGAAGAGGCTTTATTATCTTGGCCGTTTGAAACAGAATGAAGGCGGCAATTACGGCGCCTCAAAAATAAATCAGACCATCTGGCTGAGTTCGCTTTTTATCCGTTATCCGCTTACCAGTAACTTTTTTATCAGGGCTTCTTACAATTATCAGGTTTCATCCTCAAATATGCGTTATGAGGCCAACTACAGGTATAACTACAGGTCCAATACTTATCTGGCGGGTGTGGAGTGGGAGTTTTAGCGGCGCATTGCGCCGCTGTCACAGGCGCACAAGTCACATGTCACAAGAGAGAGTTGATGTCTGTTGGTGGCGGTGGCGACTAAGGATTTTGTGATTATGCAATGCGGGTTTGAAACGTGGAATAATTAGGGACTTTCTCTTTGCAAGGAGATAATTTATATGCGCAAGATAAAAAATGATTTGGCTGGCCTTTTAATCGCTGTGATGCTGGTCGGCGCGGGTTCATCCGCTTACGCGGCATGTGTAACAACCTTTAAAGTTCCCGGGGATGGAAGTAGTATACAGAGCGGAATTGATGTGGCCCGGAACACCACATTAAGCGGCGACCACTGTGTTGTGGTGGATAACGGAACATATAACGAGGCGGTGACTATAGATAGTATTAATACGGATAACCATCGCGTAATAATTGTCTCATCGCCGTCCGCTACAGTGATGGTGCAGCCGCCTAATGGCTCGAATGCAATTTTCAATATCAAAAATGCCAGCGTAACTATTTCCGGCATTAATATCGCGGCGTTTATCGCAAATAGTAGTCAATACGGAATTCAGGTGTCTTCCGATAGCAGCGTTATCAGTAGTGTAAACATTAACGGCTATAACTATATTACCTCAGCCGGCCTTTTTATTGAATCCGACCACAATCAAGTGCTCAATAGCACGATATCAGCCAGCGCAGGAGGTGTGCCCGCTGTTTACCTTAGCGCCGCCTCAAACAATCTGATCAGCCAGAGTTATATCTCCACTTTCGGATCTGGTATAGCGATTTCCGGCGGATCCGCCTACAACACCATCAGCTTTAGCACCGTAACCATCACGGCGGGCGGCGGGACGGGCTGTTCTGTGAATAATGCCTCAGCCACAATCATTACCGATTCCTATCTGTACAGTGAGGGTAGTGTCGTTCTTGTCGTGGGTTCCACCGGCACCATAATAAATTCCAGCGTTTTGGCAAACTCGAGCGGGTGGGCGCTGAATCTGGGCGGCTCCGTAAATTTATCGCTGCTCTCAAGCGTGGTTAGCGGAATAAATATCGGCGGCTCAAATAGCGGCTTGCTGATCTTCTCTTCAAATACGATCGGTGGCGGTTCGTATGGAATCAGTTTCTTCCCATTGGCCGAGGGCGCGAAGGTGGTTATAGCCTCGATGACCTTCCAGGCGCTGATGCCGGGAGCCACAGCCATTAACTTCCCGAACAGCGGCATTTTTGTTTCCACTTTCAGCGATGTGGTTTTCGCCGACGCCAATCTCGGTGTTAACGTGAACGGCAGTCTTCTCGCTTTCGGTTCGGATATCAGAATGTTAAACGCTACCGGCGTCAAAGCCGGCGCCGCGTTTGAGCACGACAGCCCAACTAACTTTGTGCATTGGGGAACTGAAGAGTCCGCCGGTGCCTTCAGCGGGGATTTCTTAAACGGCGGCAGCGATTATAATGGCGGTCCGGCCCAGAATGGCGTTATGCAATACGGTGTGGGGATAGCCGTGGATACAATAACGGCCGGCGGCCCCTTTACTTATGTGGTAATGGTTTCTTCAGCCGGCGCCTCGGCCGACTATCTTACCGTGAAATATAACGCCGCAGGGGTAAAAGTTTCCTCCGTTGCTTTTGCCAAGGGCTCGTCTTTCAATGAGCGGCCGGCCATTGCAGTAGGGCCCGGCGGGTATGTGTATGTGGCGGCGGATGTGGCGGAAGGTTCCAAACTGCACCCTTATTCCTACTCCGGCCTTCTGCTTAGATATAATTCCGACCTGAACCAGGCTTCCATGGTTTCAACTACCTATGACGCCGCGGGCGGCGGGGCCTTTGACACTTTTTATGGCGTTGCCGCGGACGCCGCTGGAAATGTATATGTGACCGGCACCTCTAACAACGGCTATGGCGGGGCCGGCGACCAGGAAATAGTCACCATAAAATACGATTCCGCCCTGGTGTTCGTTTCGTCCTCCATCTTTAATGTAAGCGGTACGGGCCTTCACGATATAGGTTACGGCATTGCCGCCGATTCCGGGAATGTTTATGTCACAGGCATGACCAATAATGCGCCCTCTAGTCCCTCCTGCGTTACGCTTAAGTACAGCAAGAGTATGACTTTTATCTCATCCGCGTCATTCGTCAACGGCTCCGGATTATGTTACGCCGTAGCTCCCTCTGAGGTTTTCGGTGCGGTTTTTGTGGCCGGGCAGTCAAATAACGGCTCTAATTGGGATTCTTTCATCGCAAAATACGACAATAATCTGGTGCTCAAGTCTTCCGCCGGCTATAACGGCGGCTATGACGACTCCGCTTACGGCCTGGCTGCGGACAGGTTTGGCGATATTTATGTGACCGGTAAATCCAATAATGCGGGTAACAGCGACTATGTTTTATTCAAATTTAATCAGTACCTGACCTTCCTTTCGTCCGACACCCATGACAGCGGCTACAATGATATCGGTTACAGCCTGGCTGTGGATACCGCCCCCAATCTGTATGCGGCTGCTTTCACCAACAACGGTACCAACGACGTGACGCATACAATGCGCTATTACCAGAAGGGACTGGGCGGAACCACTGTTTATGTTTCCAGCGCTAACATATCACAGACCTATTTTATGGAGGGAGTGGAAGCTGCCGCGTTCAGGGGTACTATTTATACCGCCTATGGAGAGACTCCAATTTCCAACATCCGCGTGCATGTCAATCCTGCCGGGCCTTACGGGTACATATCTTCCGTGGGTTTATATGTGGACAACTTTAACGGCGTTTGGGAACCCGGGATCGATAGTCTGGTGTCCAGCGCTGCGGTTATCTCCGGCTATGTGGATTTGCCCATATTTGAAGGAATAGTAGACAGCAATCCTCATGGCTTTTTTCTTACTCTTACTCCCGGAGCCTCAGCAGTGGGGAGTAGTGTCAACCTGGCTATTGATTCCGCTGACGCCTTTACAGTGGGCGGCGTAATGGCCGCGCAGCAGATATATCCCATGACTTCCGCCGCCACTACGGTCCAATCCAGGTTTACAGGAGATTTCTCCCAGCAGGGCGGCGCCAATTTTGACGGCGGCGATATGGATATCGGTCTGGCGGCCGCATTCTATAACTCCAATGTGTACGTTGTCGGTATCTCTTCACCAACCGGCGGTATTCTGGTCAAATATGATGCTTCGGGAAATAAAGTTTCCTCCGCCACTTTTGCCGGAATAGAGTTGTTGGGTGTGGTTGCCAATTCCAATGGTATTTATGCGACGGCCCAGGGCGAGCAAGAAATGGGGTTTATTACGTTAAAGTATACGCATGACCTGGTTTTTGTGTCTTCAGCCGTTCTCGCCGGCGAGCCCAGTGCAAGGAATCTGGCGGCAGACGCGGAGGGCAATATTTATGTGGTAGGTTCCGATAACCTGCAACAGGGAAGCCTGGAGGATTATAAGTTCGTGAAGTACGACTCTAATCTGGAACTAATAGGTTCACCGGTCATTTTTGATGCCGGAGGTAATGATGAAGGCCGCGGCATAGCTGTTGATAACGGGAATGTGTATGTTACCGGCGACAGCCTGATTGGCGGAGCCACCTATTTTGTAACTGTCAAATTTGACTCAAACTCCATGACATGGCTCTCTTCCGCTGTTTATTCTAACGCTTATACATCATCGGACCTGGCACCGGGGGGGAAACTGGCTGTAAACCCAAACACGCATGAGGTTTATTTTGTGGGGACAAGCGGTACGGAAAACGACAGGCATATACTGACGATAAGGTATTCACAGGACCTTCAGCAGCTGAGTACGGCTGTATTCACCGGCGCAGCCGTCTATCAGTTGGGCGCCGGCATAACGCTGGATGCTACCGGCTATGTTTACACGCTCGGCAAAGATGGTTCATCCACTGATTATCCGGTTCTGATCAAATACAATCCCAACCTGGATTTGATGTCCAGCACGGAAAGCATTCACTACTATATGCCGCTGGCAGTCGCGCCGGATCCAGTCACCGGCGAGAGCTATGTGACTGGTTTTTATATCTCGGATGGCTCGAAGGATATGTCTAAAGCTGACATGCGCACCGTTAAATTGCCTGCGCTTGCCGACGGAACATCCGCTAACCACAATCCCGTGCTTTCCTGGACCGGCGACGTGAAATACGAGTCCGGCGGTCTTAATTATGCAACGGGAAATACTTCGATGTGGTTCGTTTACCGGATGAAATATACTGACCAGGATAACGACCCGCCGTTGTCCGCCCCGGAGTTGTATATCACAAACGGAGGCGGCGCGGTGTACGTCACGGGGTTGTCTATCACGAACGGAGGCGGCGGGCCTTATGCCATGAGTGAACTGGACCCGGGCGATACTACTTACAGCGACGGCAAGGTTTATACCTATTCAACAATGCTTGATGTCGGGGCCGGTTACGGATATTATTTTGTGGCGCAGGACTCGCACACCGCATCGGCCGTCGGCGATCCAACCATTACAAACTTCGGGCCTGTAGTGGAATCTTCCCAGACGCTTACCTATCAGACCGGCACGCATCTCTCCGCCGGCGTCACCGCACAGTTGCTGCTGACGTCTATGTATCAGCCTTACTATAACGCGGCAATAGCCAAGGACCAGCCGGGAAATATTTATACCGCGCAAATCATATCGTCAAATTCCGCGAACACTCTGGCGCTGGCAAAATATAATTTCGCGGGAGGGGACGCCTGGACCAGGTTTATGCCTATGCCTTCCGGGGCTTATTCCAAAGACATCTCGGTTGACGCCGCGGGCAACAGCTATGTGCTAAGCGGTATAAACTACGGTTCCGGTTTATCCATAGCCAAATACGACGCTCGGGGCGCGGAACTGTGGACCAGCACTTGGACCTCCGGCAATATGGACATGCCGGGAGCCATACGCGTTACTCCCGACGGAAAAGCGTATGTCGCGTCTTATCATTACGATTCTGTCGCCGGAGGTTCCAAAATCGTTCTTTTGAAATATAACGCTTTAGGCGCGCCGGTCGGGGCTCCGGTCGCGTATCAATCGGTTCCGGGCGGAAGCAGCGAGTACGCGTATTCACTGGCGCTTGTGCCGGGCGCGACCACGTTCATTTATGTGGCGGGAGCAAGTTATCTAAACGGCGGCAATAATAGCGGGCTTTTGCTTAAATATGCAGATGTCTCCAAGACGCTGGTCGGCCCGTTGTGGACCGCTAAATATGACAGTCACGGCTTCAATACAGCCAATGCCGTTGCCGTTGACCAGTTCGGGAATATTTATGTAACCGGCCAGGAGGAGAGGGGGGATATCCAGCAGGGCTATAACATGTGGCTTGCCAAGTACGATGCTTCCGGAACGCAGCGGTGGGTCAAAACATATAATTCCGGCTCATATACATACGATAACGCCAATGCCCTCGCGGTAGACAATTTAGGCAATGTCTATATCGCCGGACAAGTGGATATGTGGAGCAGCGGAGAGGGTGAGAATTTCTGGCTTGGCGAATACAACCCCATAGGAAATTTAATAATGGTCCGCAATTATAATTCCGGCGGCAGTAATACCGATCACGCCTATGCTATCACGGCGGGTTCGGCTTCTGTCTATGTGATGGGGTCGTTCACGGATTATTCCGGCGGCGGTCAGGCAGGCGGTTCTATTTTATCAGGACTATACATTATGCCGACTGTGGCGGGCGGCGGAGGCGGAACTCCCGCTCCGTTCCTGTCGGCCATGGAAGGACCTTATACCGGTTCTGTGGCGCTTTCCTGGAATTATCCGATGAACCTGCTTCCGGGCTCCTCTTTCTATATCCAGTCAAGTTCGGCGCTCGCCGTAGCTTGGAATCCCGCCCGGGCGCAGGTTGTTGTGGCCACAGCTGTTTCCAAGGGTGACATGCAAAATTATACCTACGGCGGCCTTATGACCGGCAGGAATCCTGATCAAAGTATGGCCCCGAATTATATGTTCAGGGTCTGGTTGTCTTCCGCCAGCGGCAGTTATACGCTTATGCCTGCGGCCACAAGCTACGCCAAAACTCCGTTCGCATATGACAATACCCAGGATTACGGTCAGGACCGCATGTCATATCTTTCCAATGTCCAGATAGGAACCGGCACGGGCAGCGCTATAGCGCTGGAAGGCAATTCTGTTTACCAGGCTTTCGGTAACAATTCGGGTGACTCAGTGGGCCTTGGTTTCAGAAAATATAACCTTAACTCTTATGTGGAGTGGACGAGATTCTTTAATACCGCCGCCGGAGCGTATTACAGCGTGAATTCCATGGTCCGCGACAGCGCTGGGAATTTCTACGCGGTGGGCAGCGAAACCCCGGTCAGCTCTCCCGACAACAGGAATATCTGGCTGGGAAAATTCAGCGCGGCGGGAAACCTGCTCTGGTCCTATTCCGATGACATTAACGGAGGATATGACGAGCTTCACGACGCGGCGCTTGACGGGGCGGGCGGGCTTTATGTGGCCGGAGAATACGGCAATGCGGTGGGAAAAGGGGCGCATATATTTGCAAGGAAATACAATGTGTCGGCTTCCTCCTATGCTTCTGTGTCCTGGACCTACACCGAATCAGGCTTCGCGGCGGATGGGGATGACGGGGTTTATGGGGTGGCGGTTGACACGGTCAACGCCCGTGTTTATTTCACAGGCGTTTTAACGAATGCTTCCGGAAATTCCGACCTCTGGGTGCGCAAAATGATGCTTGATAATACTTTTGTGTCGTCGTTCACCTATGACTCAGGTTCCGGAAATGATTATGGATATGGCGTAGCGGTAAACGCATCCGGCGTTTATGTCGCCGGGTCAAAAGCTGACTTCGGAAAGCAGTCTATTTACATGGCCAGATACCCCTTGGCGTTAGGCGCTACCGTTTGGGCGCTCACTTCAGGCCCACAGGGCAATTCGGAAATGTACAGTATTAAGCTGGACGGCGCTGGAAATGTTTATGGCGCCGGCTATGAAACTTCCGCCACCGGAAAGAACGCTGTTTACGGAAAGCTTGATCCCAATGGGAATCTGCTCTGGGGCAGGTCTTTTAACGATAATAACTCCTACGGCGATACAATAGCCTACGGCATTAAGGTGGATGCGTCAGGGATGGTTTGTTCGGCGTTGTATAATAAAGGGTATCCCGGTTTCTATGTATTCCCGCAGCAGTCGTTCGACCTTCAGGCCGAGCAGTATTATGTGCCCGGCTCGGTAAAGCTCCACTGGATGTCCCCATTGACAATGCCGGCCGGCAGCCCGCGCTTCTATATCCAGTACAGCACTTATCAGGCTGTTTCCTGGTCCACGGCCGCGGCTCAGGTTTCATTTAGCGCCCAGTCCGCCGTTATGCAGGGAACATACCAGGAGAAGGCTGTTTTCGGCCTTGACAATGGCAGAGATGCGCAGGGGATGTCTATCGCCCCTGTCTATTATTTCAAACTATGGATCTCCTCGGACACAGGAGTTGTGCCTGTCGCAGTGAACGGCACTCCTTCGGCAAAGGCTTCCGACGCCTATCCGGGCGAAAATATGGCCATGTATCCCGGCGACGCCAGGCTTTATACCATAGGCTCCAATATGAATAACCCGTCACCGGCGGGCATGGGTATGGAGATGGAATTTAACGGCGTTGCCAAAGATATGGCCGGCAACATTTATATGGTTGCCAACTCCAACTGGAACGGGAGCGGTCTGTTCGTGCTCAAAAAGTTCAAGTTCGATCTTTCCGGCCTCCTGGTTTTGAGCACAAATACCTGGACAAGATCTTACACTCCTGGTGAAAGTTACAGTGTCAAGGCCGAGAAGATTGCGGCGGACGCTTCCGGGAATTTATATGTCACCGGCTATGAGATAAACCAGCAGGGAGCTACCGGGAAGGACCTCTTCCTCATGAAGTTCAATTCCGACAGTTCACTCGCCTGGAAATACACCAGTTCCGCCTCTGGCGACGATATGGGTTACGCCGTGGCAGTTGACACCGGCGCCAGGTATGCTTATGTGGCGGGCAGTTCCGGCACCGTTTCGATGGAAGACATCTATATAGCCAAGTTCAATGTTTCAAATGCCACCGGCCCCGTAAATCCCGTTTGGACCGTTTCATATGCCGGAACGGGAAACGGCTCGGATATCGCTTACGGAATAACTGTGCGCGAAAACAATGTCTACGCTGTAGGTTCTTCCAATGAAAGCGGCGGCAGAGGCGCTTCAATATGGGCCGGCCGCTACGACGCGTCCAATGTTAATACACCTTACACCACGACCATAAGCAATAATTCCGGCTCCGCCCCTGAGGCCGCTTATGACGTGGCCGTGGACAGTTCAGGGTATGTTTATGTCGCAGGTGAAACCATTAACGCTCTATACCCCGACAGGCCGAATAATGACGGGGTCATCTACAAATCAAGCGCCGACCTGAGCGATTTTGGGGCTATATTCGGTGTTTATGACAGCCAGATCCATGCGAACGATGCGGCTTATGGCCTTGTTTTGGATGTTTCGGGCGGTATTTACGCGGTTGGAATGGAAGAGCGTTATGACCTTAACCAGGATAAAAATCTCTGGATACGGAAATACGGTTCCGACAGTTCGGAGCTTTGGATGCAGACCTTTAATTCCAATAATACCAACGGCGGAGTGAATTTTGCGAATGCGGATGTGGGACTTGGCGTTGCCGTGGACAATTCAGGTTTCGTTTATGTGAGCGGCAGGTTCGGCGCTAATGGCGGTATGTACCGCTACAAGCAGTCAAACCCCTCCATACTCAATAATCCGACTCTTAATGTTGTTGTGAAGAGAGGCAGCAGTAATTCCACTCTGACCACGGATTTTCCGGGTGTGGTCGTGGCGCTTATACCTTTCTCACAGACTGGCGGAATTGACGCCTCAAGAATAATAACCGGCACCACCAACGCGAACGGTGTTTTTACGACAAAGGCTCCGGCCGGACGGCAGTATTTTATAGCTCTCTCAACACAAGGGTGGATACCGACAATACAAGATCAGCAGATGGACCCGTACGGTCACTTCTTTGTTCAGCTTAACGGCGATGTCACTCCTCCGCCGTTTATTCTCTACCCGCGGCCCGAGGGGGACCCGGCTTATCCGCTGACGGTGACCATCACCAGCGCGGCGGCTAATGACAGCGTCATGGCTGAGATTTTCTACATGCAGACGGGAGAAAAGGTCGCTTATGGCATATCGCAGATTGCCGTCGGTAGAAGCAGCGTTACCTTTACCGTTCCCAATGTTTCTCCCGCGGACGCGAATATTTACTCGCTCGGCATTACTATACCCAATAAAAATATTATGAAGAGCATATTGCTCGACGCGGCTTTCCCGCGGGTCAAGGATGCCTATACGGTAAGCATGTCCACCGTTGACGGAGCCATAGCCGCTTTTGGCGGTTTTGACGCCGGAGTTTCCACAAATCCGGCTTCGCTTGAAGGCGTGGTCAGGGACCGGACTTACGCTTCCCCTATAACCGGCGCCAGAGTTTCTATCTATCATCGGGGTTGCGGTATGGGGAATAATCCGCAGTATGACGATTATGAAACCCTGAGCGATGTGAATGGCAGATTCTCTTTCTATGACGTCCCGCATAGCACCATTCCTTACCAGGTTGAAGTTAAAAAGTCAGGTTACTCGAGGGGCGGCTACGGAGGATGCTGGTGGGATTCCATGCAAAGCGTTTATGTGCCCAACGGCATCACCGTTTCAGGCGCGGCGATGGCCAACTACCAGGAATTCAGCCTTGACCAGGCCACCTTCACTTTCAAAGCCATTATCACTTATAACGGCGTCCCGGTACCTAACGCCAGCGTTATGGTGTATGGCGATTATAACTGGTATTCCAGCGGCAGCTCGAGCGACGTTTACAGGCAGAACGGCGGTATAAACACAGACGCTAATATAAAAACCGGGGCCGACGGTTCATTTACTTTCAGCTCAGCCACATTTAACGGCCTGCTGGAAGGAGGACTCCGGCTGCAGGTTGCATTCTTCGGTAACTGGACCGATATCAACCGGGGCGCTAATCAGCATAGCAACGGCGACGGCTCTCCCGATTATGACGATATCAGGATAGTACTTTCAGGCCAGCGCTCGTTAGCGAACCTGGACAACATATGTACTGTCGGCAAAGTATGGGTGTTGAAAGCGTCGGACGGCTCCTGCATGACAGCGGCTACACCAGAGACCGCGCTTACCTTCAATATAGAGCCGGCTGGCGGCAATGCGACCGGCTCTCTCTCCGGAAAGGTGGTCTTTGTAACCACTTACACTGTAAGCGCGCAAAATCCGCTGATTATTTCCACCTCAGCCCCGGTAACCGTTATGGCCTCGCAGGATTGTAACGGCGGGTGTAACGGCAACCAGTCTGTAGGATTCACTTCGCTTTCAGGCACCTATAATGTAAGTACCGCTGCTTACAGTATTACCCTGTCCACAGGCGTAAGTTACTATGCGCATATAGTTTCCGCCGATTGGGGCCAGATAACCTCCTTTGACTCCAGCGTGAACCTGTCTTCCACCGACACCGCCAGGATGGATTTCACAGTAGGCAGGGCCGGCGTGCTTAAAGGCAGTATAAAGCTTCCGAATGGAAATAACTTCAAGCCTTACTTGGGCAACGGAAATAATGACCCGGCTGAATATTCAGCCGAGATACAGTTACAAGGCAAAAATGTGGATGTGAATACCGGAAGCGGAATTGACAACAACGGGGAATTTGAATTTCCGAATATCGCGCCCGGAATTTATGATATAACGCTTAAACCGCAGGGCGCCGGCTTTGTGTGGGTTCCGATAAATCTGACGGGCGTGTCTGTGACGGCGGGCAAAACCACAGAGGTCAAACTGCAGCTGACTGACGGTCTTGTAGTACAGCCGCAGATACTGGGCCTGCCAGATATTTCCACTCCGACCTGGCAGTATGTTATAGTGCCGGTGCCGTCCGGCACGGAGATGAACCAGAAAAAAATAACGGAAATGTTCTTCGGTAAGGATGCGACATTTACCTTTAATTACAGCACCAATACAAGAACCTGGGACAAGAAATATATGCTGCCTGGACAGTATGATTTCTATCTTATGCTGGCAGCAATGTATAATCCCGGAGACAATAGCAGCCAGAATCAACAGACTAGCTATGATCAATTCGGCAACTTCATAGGTAAGGTCAAAGGTGTGGCTGTGCAGAAATTTGAGGCTAATCCCAGCCTTGGTTCTTATAACCAGCCCATACCGGTAAATATCCTCGGTTCCATAGGGCAGGGCGGGTTTAATGGCACAGTGAAAGGCGCCCGGGTCTTTACGGACGCGGATGTTATAAGAATATTCGCCAACTTCGAGAATGAAATAACACGGCTTATCCCGGCTGTCATGATATATGATTCCGCCGGCGACCTGAAAGGTTATGCCGCCGCTATGCCTTCGGAGGCCGATTTCCCGGCTTTCTGGGCCATTATGCAGAATAGGGACGCCAGCGCTCTGAAAAATTATTTCTTTGACTATCCGGGACGCTTTATGATAGCGGGCCTGCCGCCCGGCAGATATACGGCGGTGTTTTCCAACCCGAATTACCCGCCAGTAGCCAAGGAGATTGAGCTGCCCAAAGAGGGCTATGCGCTTGACTTTGAGGCCCAGCATATACTGGCCGGGTCCATTTCCGGCACGGTTCTGGTAAGCGGCTCCTCCGAGCCTGTTGCCAATGCCGCGATTTACCTGAAACATCGTATAGTGGAAAAGTTTACCAAGACCGACGACACCGGGCACTTCTCCTTCTCAAACCTCCCCTCCGGCATTTACAGGATGGAGATTAGCAAGGATGGTTTTGTGACTACCGGAGATAAGACCTCTCTGTCAGGCTCCGACAACGTGCAATTCTCCTTCTATATGACGCCATCCGGATCAAAGATCACCGGCAAGGTTTACCTGAGCAAGTTCCCCTCTCCGCTCACTAAGGCGGGAATAAGCATAGTGGCGTACGACGAAACACTGAACGTCAACTTCCCCAACTCCTACCTGCCTAAGATTGCGGCCATTACGAATGCAAGCGGCGAATATGAGCTGACCGGCATTATCCCCGGCCATATTTACAAGGTTTCCGCGTTCTATAGCGGCAAACGCACGGCGACGCCTGATCCTATCACAGCCGTTGAGGGCGATACCTATATGGACGACATAGTGCTTAAAGATATGCCGCCGCAAATAATAGTTAAAGTTAAGAAATCGCCTGATTCCACCAGTAAGGCGGATGTTATTATCGCATCGCCAAAGCAGCTTGTGGCCACGCCGGTCTGCAAGTTCAACCCCTCTGGCTCCACTCCGGAGTATCTCTCCGCTTCGGCGGTAAGTCTTGCGTTGGTGCCTGGCCCCAATAATACCTACCTCGGCCAGTTCACGGTTTCAAAGAACCAGCGGTATTACACGGTATACTTCTCGGCTGGCGACAACAATAAGATGGAGAAGATCATCCTCTACGACCAAAACAATGCCGCCAGGACCGAGCAGTATATACAGGACGAGGCCATACAGGGCGGCGAAGTGCAGATGGATAAAGAAACGGAGGAATATTCCGGCCTGGAACTTGATCCCGGAGCGCTCAGCTATTCCACCACCTCCGCGGCGGCCAGTTTCCAGAACCTGGTGGGCGGTTTCTTCAGCGCTCTGCCCTCTGTGCGGACCGTTAAGACGGCTAAAGGCAATCTGACGATAGAGGCGGCAATACAGAGCCTGATGGCTTCCGAGGTTTATAATATGGACCTTTCAAACGCTTCAGCCAACAAGCCCTTCACCTTGACGCTTAAATACGATAAAGATAAAGGGGCTAACAGTGGCGCCTTGAAAATATATCAATACGACGAAGCGACAGGCTCCTGGAAGCCGGTTCCCGGCAACTACACCATAGACCCTATGCTGGGGGTGCTGTCCGTAGATGTGGCGAGTCTTGATAACGCTTATGAGGGGGCTGCTGAGGCAAATACTCCGCTGGGGCGCAAGAAGTTTAAAATGAGCGCCGTAGTCAATGGCCGATATGTGCCCTCCGCTTCCGGGTCGTCGCAGGGCGGTAAATTCGCCGTGTTCACGGCAAAGCCCGGCACCGGTATCACCTACTCGGGGTCCGCGTTTGATATTTATAACATGCCCAATCCCTTCACTCTGAAGGCAAAGGATGTTATAGTGAGCGCGGATGGCGGCGCCGCCATAGCCGCGGGCGCGTATAGCACGAAAGGCACGCTTATAAAGTATCACCTTCCTCCCGGAAACTCCGGAGATGTGAAGTTCGTCATCTACAATATGGCCGGAGAGAAGGTTCGCACTATAGACGACGGTGCAAGGGCCGGCGGTCAGGTGTATTACTCCGAATGGGACGGGAAGAACGATAATGCCTCCGACTGCGCCTCCGGCGTGTATTTCATGCTGACATATCTTGACGGGAAGACGCTGAGCGGCAGGGCGCACAAGATGGCGATAATAAAATAGGGTATAGGGTGTGGGGTGTAGGGTATAGGAGTAAGGATTTCCTTGTTTCTAGCAACCCGCATCCTTATCTTAACCCTGCCGTATATACCCTCTAAACTTAGGAAGAGTTATGCTGAAAGATTACCGGGAACTGCATGTTTGGAAAAAATCATATGCTTTGGTTCTGGATATTTATAAGCTTACTGATTTATATCCGAAAAATGAAACGTATGGGTTAATTTCCCAGTTGCGACGATGTGTCATATCCGTTCCCAGTAATATCGCTGAAGGCTATCGGAGAAGGCACAGGAGTGAATATACACAGTTCCTTGCCATTGCCTCCGGATCGCTTGCTGAATTAGAGACCCAAATAATGCTTTCAAAAGACTTGGGGTTTATTACCGAGGCTGAATTTATTAAAGTTTGGCCTAAAATACAGGAGGTAGCTAAAATGCTGTCCGGTTTAATTTTTTCTTTAAAAGTGCCTTTTCAAAAACTTAAAACGGTTGCGGCTTTTCTCCTTGCCGTAACTATACCCTATACCCTACACCCTACACCCTTACTTGCTGCCGGCGCGGGTACTACGGCGGCTCCTTTTCTTAAGGTTTCTATGAGCCCCAGAGCCTTGGCCATGGCCGGCGCGTTCGGCGCTTTGACCGATGACTCCGGCTCCGTGTTTGTGAATCCGGCGGGACTCGCACAATCGGATAAGCGGGAAGCGGGCTTTGGCTTTACGAACTATCTGCAGGGCGCCAAAATGGGGAGCCTCTCCTACTCTGGTAACATCGGGGAACACCGCTTCGGCTTCGGGGCGAGCTTCCTCAGCGTTGACGGCATTGAAAGAAGAGGGCTTGCCGACGCCGTCGGCATAGTGCCGGAGCTCGGCTCTTTCGGCGCTAACGATATGGCGTTTACCTTCGCTACCGCCAAAAAGGGCTTTCTTCCCGATACGCTCTCCGGCCTTGATGCAGGTTGTGCCATTAAATTCATAAGATCATCCATAGACTCAAAAAACGCTTTAGCCGTGGCCGCCGATGCGGGGGCTGTTTATCACGCCGGGCCGAAAGTTAATGTTTCGCTTGCCATGCTGAATTTAGGCACTAAGATGAAGTTCACCGATGAGGCGGATGCACTGCCGCTAAGCATCTCGGCCGGATTTCTGTATAAATCGGCTCCGAACCTTAATCTTACCGCTGAACTCGGCGAATATATAAACGATGAGAAATTTTACCCCGCTTTAGGAATTGAATACTGGTTTAGGGACGCTTTTGCGATGCGCGGCGGCTACAAATTCGGCTACGACACCTCGAATCTGGGCGCAGTGGCTGGTTTGAGTCTTGGTTTCGGTCTGAAAGTGGCGGGCCTGGGCGTTGACTACGCTTATTTGCCGTTCGGAGATTTGGGCAATGTGCAGCGCTTCGGTTTCTGGATGCAGTTTTAGGAAGAGATCACACGGATTTACAAAAGAGATTGCACAGCCAAGCCATTGTCACCAATTTTTTTATAAAACGATCTGTGTAATCGCAGTTTGGAATCTGTGTAATTAGGGGGCACTGAAAAAGTCATTTTTATTTAAAGTCTCGTCGTTAAAATAGGCGACAAAAGTGGTAATAGCGTTTAAAAACTGCATGGAATTTGTAGGCATATACCCAAAAAGCGTGCAGTTTTGCGTTAAACTTGTCATATTTCAGTGCCCCTGATTACACGGAT
>DMES01000085.1:0-38849 GCA_003450815.1 Elusimicrobiota bacterium
TTAAGTTAGTGCCATTCGGGGCTGACCCCATTTCCTCATGATGTTGATATTCCAGTTTTTACCTGCCGAAACAGAACCCGACGCTGTATGTGGCAAAATGGCAAAAGGCTGCTGTCTTTTTCTTATTTATTTTCTTTATCTATTTCTAAAAATAAGTTTTCAACGTCAGTTAACTCATTTATTGGCTCTTTGGCTCCGGATGTGCGAACTATGCTAAATTTTCTACTATTCCAAGTATCAAGGGTATTATCGCAAGAGTAGCACCTAAGTTGATTTTGAGAATTTTGGTCAATGCAAGTTGAGCCACAGTTAACACAGAATACAACCGCAGCACTCTTTTTGATGCTTTCACGAAATGTTTTAAGTTGTTCTTTTTTCTTTGACATATAATACCTCGTTGTAACGATTTTATTGTTTTCTTAAAGTCCGGTCCGAGTTGAAGCACTTAAACTAAGTATCCGCTAAAATTGCAAAGAGTCTTTGCCTACTGTTCTGAGGGAGAGTACTTGGTGTGTTTATGTCCCTTCCCGTCGTCGATTTGCTGGGAAGCCACCCCAAGTCTTTCGCAGACCTTGTTGAAAACTTTTCCCATCTGCTGGACAGCGGTCATTTTTTGTCCCTTAAGGTGATACAGAGCATAGAAGGGTTCATATTCGTCGCCCCAGTACTTCCCAAGAACTTGCTCCATGGTGAAGGGAGACTTGTTATTCTTTAATCGGAGTCGGAGTCGTTGCTCAATCAGTGCATCGGTAGCCGCAAGCAAATACTTTTTACTAACGGGGTATGTTATATTCATAAAGAACCTCCAACCGGATTTTTTTATTGCCCATCGAAGGCGGGCTTCTAAACAGTATCGGCACCCGCAAGATTTCGGCCTGTGTCCATGACGTAACAAGAGCTGTGCTCATCAAACTGCCAAGATTTAAGATTCCAGATTAGTTTTACCTACCGCAGCGGAACCCGACCTCCGCACCAGCCGACGACGATTGGGTGCTGCCCGCGCCGAAGGCGAACACCCCTGCGTATCCGGCCCCCAACACGCCGGGGTCCCAGGAGCCACCGCGGTCCACCGCGTCGGTTGTTACGCCGGGCATAGAGCCGCCCCAGTACTGCCCCACACCGTAAGCGCTGGTATAGCCGATGTTAGAAGGTCCTAGAACCTGCCGTTCCCCACTTAAATCAGGGGTGCTTGTCCTATTCCAGTCATACGGACCACCGGAATCAAAAGAAACTCCACTTGGGGTCCCCTTAGCGCCGCCTAGGCCCGCGCCATAGACCCATTCCCACACATTCCCCGACCAGTCCCATATCTGCCAGCCGTTGGAAAGAACGTGCATTGCCTTAGTGTCTTTGTTAGTGCTGAAGTCTGGGCCGCCATAGGCATAACTTGCATTGTCGATTCCGCCCACATTACCACGCTTTAATCCGCCGCCGGCGAACAACTGGCTGCTGATTACTCCATTTGCCCAGTTAGCAGACTGGGCTTCAATGTTTCTGTTGATAGTCTGGACTTCTGGTATGGTCAGCAGGTGAGAACCTGACCCAAGAGCAGAACATGCCGCTATTGCCGCTGTTTGGGTAATGTTTGCCCATGGAGTTATATTCGCTTGTGAGGTCGCTACCCCTCCCACATTCTTCGCTTCATATTGCATGACATAAAAATCGCTGGTTCCAAATGACGAATTCCCCGGAACAAGCACCCATGCGCCACCGACAGCCCACAGGGATGTTGTGCCGGAGGCTGAGGTGGACTGCCCCGAGCAGTTGGCTGCGGCATCACAAGCTGTGACCGTGTAAGAGTAGGCAGTTGCTGCTACGAGTCCGGCGTCATTATATGTGGTCCCGGTTGGCGTGGTTATAGGAGTAGCCCCGCCGTCCCTGTATATCTTATAGCTTGTTACACCGACATCGTCGGTAGACGCGGTCCAGCCAAGATTAATCTGAAAACTGCTTACGGCCACAGCCGTGAGGTTGCTCGGTACGGTGGGGGTTTGTGTGTCTGGTGTTGTGGTGCTGACCGACGTGCTTTGAGCCGAGCAATTGCCAGCGGCATCGCAAGCGCTTAAAGTATAGGAATAAGTGGTTAAAACCGTTAGGCTGGTATTGCTGTAGGTAGTACCTGTTGGCGTAGCTATGGGTATGGCACCACCGTCACGATATATCTTATAGATTGTCACACCTACATCGTCTGTAGAGGCAGTCCAGCTAAGGTTGATCTGAAAACTGCTTACAGCCACAGCAGTGAGATTAGTGGGCACGGTGGGCGCTTGTGTGTCTAGGGCTGTTGTGGCGTTGGCTGACGTGCTTTGAGTTGAACAATTGCCAGCAGCATCGCAAGCGCTGACTGTGTAAGAGTAAGGGGTTGCAACTGTGAGTCCGGTGTCATTATAGGTTGTCCCGGTTGGCGTAGCTATGGGCGTAGCGCCGCCGTTCCTGTATATCTTGTAGCTTGTAGCTCCGACATTGTCGGTAGAGGCAGTCCAGCTTAGGTTGATCTGGCTACTGTTTACGGCCACAGCTGTGAGGTTGGTGGGTACGGTGGGGGCTTGTGTGTCTGTGCTAGTGGCTGCTTTGCTCTGGACAACTTTGGCGTCAATTTTATCAACTCTTTTTTTAGCGGTTTTTATCAGGCCGAGGTTTAGTCCGGCTATTAGTGCGATTGGGAGTATTAAGAGCGTTAGGCTGATGGTTAAAATCTTTTTCATGTTGTTACCTGAAATGCCAGTAGATGCCCAGGTTTACCATGTAATCTATTCCGCTATCAGACTGGGAATATTCATTTTCCTTTAGATTTATATACATAGGGCCAAAGTCCATGATCAGGCCAATATGCTTGGTCAGAAAAATCTCTCCGCCGAGAAAAGCTCCTCCGGCATAGCCTGCGCCTTTGCTCGCTTTGCCTTTGAAGGTTATGTAGTCCGCCTCTATTCCTAAAAACAGGCGCGGGTTTGCGTCCCGTGTGAAATAGCGGTAATATCTGGGGCCAAGGGCAAGAATTCCGGACCCGGATTGCGCCCTTAACTCCCATGCGCTTTTGTTCCCGGTAATATATTTTATGGAAGCGCCGGGATAAAGAGCGCCCAACGCCCAGCTCCCAGGATTTAAGTTGTTGCGGGCAACAGGCGTTTTGACTGGCGGTTGTTTTATGGATTTTTGGGGAGGAACTTGTTCCGGCTCCGGCTGTTGCGAAGGTGCCCGCCTGGAAAGAATTTTTACCATCTGTGTGCACAGGCCGGGAATATCCTCCCTGCTTTGGGATGTAAGTTTTTTTCCGGAGAGTACTTCACCTGTCAGTACATCAATAAACCTGATGTTAAGCGTGTAGCTTTCGCCCAGTTTTACCACGCTGCCAACGGCAACAATTTGTGCCCCTAAAACTTTCCCTATTCCCACAGCCGTATTCTGGTCTATTGTTCCGCTTAAGCCCAGCTTCTGTTCTTTCAGCGCTTCTTTGAGCATACTGCGTTCTACTACGCTGTAGTTGCCCGTTTCGACCAGCGTGGTACGTAAAATTTCCGCGGCGCCTTCGCCTAGTTCAGCCGAATCGCCCACAGTTTTAAAATCAAGAACCGCCATTTTCAGTTTGCCTTCCATGGCAAATATGGGGCTGCCGTAAAGGCTGGTTATTATGAAAAGTGAAAACACTGTGGCAAAAGTCTTAAATCCTGTCATGGGGTGTGTCCGCTGATTTCTAAAATATTCCATTATCCGCCAAAATAAAACGTAAAGAGACCCAAGTCGTTTTGGGGTTCCTGATGTAACGCCCTGATGATAAATGCCTGACTGTATATGAAGAGTACCCCTAAAACATATTCTATCACTTATAAATGATAAAACCAACATCACTCATAAATTATTGTTATCCGGCGCCGATTTGGATAAATTTTACTGTATGGAAAATGACATCAGGGCAGAAGTCGGTCTGCGGATAAGGCAGCTGCGGAAAAATAAAGGCCTGAGTATTGAGGAACTGGCGCACCTGGCCGGAGTCCACCCTAATTATTTGAGCGAAGCCGAGTGCGGAAAGAAAAACTTTTCCCTTGCCACGATTGAAAAGATCGCGAAAGCCTTGGATGCGGCCGTCGCGGAATTGTTTTCAGGCCGGACAGCCAGCTATTCCCCGAAAATAATGGGGACCAATAAGCTTTCCTATCTGTTAAGGGATGCCGGACCGAAAGAGATGGATTTTATAATCAAGACCGCAAAGTTCATCCTCAAGCGAAAATAAGACAGAAACAAGAAAGGGCCCAAATGGGCCCTTTCTTGTTTCTGAATGCCATAAGTTTAGATAAACTTGGAAAAGCAGTCTGCTCCTTTTCATTAAGAACTATTTCTTATTCCTTGGAGAAGAAATCCAGTGCGCTGTAGCGGTAGTTGATATACCACCTGACCACCGTTCCGATATGGGACAAGCGGCTCAACTCGTATTTCGGATGCCCGAAAGCGTTCCACAGTTCAAGCTGGTCCCTGAACGGAATCATGTCGTCGTTAGTGCTCATGACCATGTAAATTTTTTTGTGAACGGCGTTCCTTGCGAAATAAACGGGGTCTGAGTAAACTTTTTCCCTGGTTTCCCTGAACCAGCGGTTTATTCTTTTGCCTTTGGGTAGGCTTCTTAACTGACCATCCGTGGTGAAATTATAGTTTCTAAAAGTAACTATCCGGTTCTGTGAACTGTTCGTCGCAATGTCGGCAAAATTTCCGCCGCCTACTATCAGATAGGCATACTTAATGTTGTTGTCGATGCCTGCCAGGGAAGCCGCAATAATCGCGCCAAGGCTTACGCCAAAAGCGCCCACTTTACCGCTGTCAATACGTTTTGTCTTATCGCTAAGGATGGCGCTGGTAAGCATTCTTAAGGAAACTATAGCCTGAACTCCGACAGTGTTCATTTCCTCCAGCGATTTGTCAGGGGTAAACAGTTCCTCCATTTCAGGTATTATTGTGTCCATCCCGTTGCGGGCAAGCAGTTCGGCTATATCACGGTCCACTACCGTGGCGCCCATAATCGGTGGAAGGATAAGCACTAAAGGCCTCTCTCTTTCAACATTAGCTTCGTAATATATAAATTTTATTTCCCTTGCTGTTTTGCCGGCTTCTCTTGCGCCGTCAGCCGGCAGTCTGGCGCGTAAAATGCCGTCATAAACGATATAGCTGACCTTTTTTGGTCTGTATTCGGCATCAGGCGATGATGAGTTTAAATCCTCAGATGCAAAAATTTCCTCGCGTTTTGAAAAGACGGGCGCTTCCATATCGCTTTCTCCGAATTGGAACCGGGAGAGCAGATTGTGGTAATCGGTTCTTTCCAGATCCACCATATTCTTATGAGTGAATTTTTCAGCTTCCGGAAGCAGTTTGTCTGAAAACCAAAGATTCCGGAGTATAACCGAATCGGCGGTGTTCATTCTTGCGTCTTCTGCGGAAAAGTTGTCTTCGGCAATATCAACAGACTTGCCGGTTCTACTCCATGCGGCAGGTGCGGTTGTCAATAAAACGGTTATCAAAAATACCCATTTCATAAAAATCTATTCTAATAGCCTAGCAGACAGAACCGTAATTTACAAGACAAGAAAAAGGTGCCAGCAGGCACCTTTTTTGATGACATTGGACCTCTGCCCCGTATCAAGTACGGGGCAAGCTTCGCCGGGGTGACGTCAAGGGCTTCACCAGAACGATGAAAAACGCATCTCGTCTTACGTGAGTTTTCGGGCCATAATCTTTTTTATCCCCCTGCCGGACTAAATGCTAAAATTTAGCCATTATATTGCGGCTGAAAATCGAAAATGAAAAATAACAGGGCTTTTAATCTGCTGGTCGCTTTCGGGCTTTTTGCGGGGGTTTCCTGGCTGCTGTTTGCCCACGGGCGCTGGTTTCTCTGGATCTTTCCGGCGTATGGGGCGGTTTTTCTTTGGTTCTCCTGGCGTCCGGAAAAAGAATTGAAATTCATTTTTCTTTTTCTGGCCACTACGGCGGGCTTCATTATGCCCAGGTTTTCACCGGGGGCCGATTCCCTGTCCGGCGCCGCGATGACGCTTGCCGAAATACTTTCACTGTGGCTTCTGTTTTACGCGCTTTCCAGTTCGGAAAGGGGCAGGGATTCTAAGCGCGAGAAGATCTCGGCTTCCCTGGCCAAAGCCCGCGAGCGGGAAAAAAATCTTCGGGAAGAACTGCAGCGTTATCTTGAACACAAGGCGGTTCTGCTGGATAAAATAAAACTCCAGGAGGAAATTGCCGTTTCCATAAGGCACATGGCTTCCGCTTCTGGCGCTTCGGAAATAAAACTGGCGCTGGAAGCCAGGATGAAAAGTGTTTTTGCCGGCTGTAATTCCCGTCTTGATTCCGGAGCGCCCTCTGATTTTATTGAAACCTGGGTGTCGGAGCGTAAAATTCCGCTTTTAATCCGGAATTCTGAAGAGGAAACGCGGTTTTCCCGCGCGCTATTCGGCCCTGAGCAGCGGTCCCTTATAGCGGCTCCTCTTTATTTTTTTGGTTCCATGGCCGGATTTCTGCGCGTTTCATCCCCTGAGCCCGGGCGTTTTACGCAGGAGGATCTGCGGGCGGCCGAGCTTCTGGCAACGCTTGCCGGGGTAAGTATGGAGAATATTTACCTGTTTGAAAAGGTGCGGGAGCTGGCTATCAAAGACGCCTTAACCGGGCTTTATACCCACCGCGCTTTTCAAAGCCGGATAGAGGAGGAGATATTACGCGCCGCTCGCGCGAGAACACCTTTTTCGCTTGTGATGGCTGACATAGACCACTTCAAGTCTTACAACGACAATTACGGCCATCAGGCCGGCGACACGGTTCTGAAGGCAGTGGCGGAAATTTTATCGTCCGGGGTGCGCGATATAGACTTTGTGGCCCGATATGGCGGTGAGGAATTCGCCATAATATTTACCGGAGCGGATAAGCGGCAGGCGGCTGAGGCGGCGGATCAATTGCGCAAGCGCCTTGAAAGCGAAAAGTTCTCATTCAACGGTAAGCATTCAGGGGTAACAGCCAGTTTTGGCGCGGCCCAATTCCCATCCGACGGCGCTACCTCAAGCCAGTTGGTGCGTGCCGCAGATGAACGTCTTTATAAGGCCAAAGAAGCGGGCCGCAACAGGGTGGTTTATGAATAAGGCCGAACTTTTCGCGGTCCTGACGGCTTCGGCGCCGCTTATTTCTTATTTTTTCGGCCGCATTAACAATTACGTCGGTTTTTCAGCCGGGGCTGCAGGGCTTCTTGTTTTCGGTTTTCTGCTGTTCGCTTCGGGGGCGGCCATCCATCCTTCCATGGCGCTTTGTTTTTGGAGTCTGGCGGCTCTTTTACATTCGCTCATGTTGAATTCGGTAAAAGTGCGGACACCCGCGGCTATGACGGATAAATTAACGGAAATCGTAAAGCTTGAAAAAGCTCTTGCCGGTGAAAAGGCCGCTTTAGCGCTCGCCTCCGGCTCCGAAAAAAAAGCCCTCATACTGTATTCCACCATAAAGCTTTTGTCGGAGACCGTTTCCCCCGAGGGCGCAAGAAGCAGGTTTTCCAGGTATCTGGCGGATTATTTTGAAACGGGTGATTTCGCTTTTTTTCTTGAGGATTTTAATTCCGGGGACGCGCCTATGGAACTTTTCGCATCAGGCGGAAACAATTCCGGGCTTAATTCATGGCAAAAGCTTAAGAGCGCTTTAGACTCCGCCGGAAAAAACACAAGCTCGCCCTGTGTGCTGGTTTCACCCGCGCCCTATGTCTGCGTGCCGGTGTCCAATTCCGGCGAGCGGCTCGGTTTTTTCGCTTTCAGGCCGCCAGAGGGCGCGGCGCCGGAGGAGGCTCTTGCCGCTTCGGCAAATTTCGTTTCCGAGATCTCGTTTGCCGTAAAGCGCATACAGCTTTTCCGCCGGGTGGAGTGGCTTTCCATGACGGACGGGCTTACAGGGGTAGGCCGCCGCAACGCGTTGGATGAAAAAATGGAAGAGGAAATACGCCGGGCGCTCGCTTTCAAAACCACGCTTGGTTTTATGATAGCGGATATAGACCATTTTAAGCGCATAAACGACATGTACGGCCACCAGTTTGGGGATGCTGTGCTGAAAAAGGTGGGGGAACTGCTGAAAGACGGGGTGTATGAAACCGACTTCGTCGGCCGCTACGGTGGGGAAGAATTCGGCATTGTTCTGCCCAGGGCTGATTTCGCCGGCGTTCTCAGGAAAGCTGAGGCCCTGCGTCTGCGGATAGCCGGGGAAAATTTCCAGCGGGGCTTTGAAAGTGTTAGAATTACGGTGTCCATAGGAATAGCCTATTTTCCGCGCGATGGCCGCGACGCGCGGGGCTTGTTCGCCAAAGCCGACTTCGCCCTTTATGCGGCCAAGGAAGGCGGCCGTAACCGTGTGGTGGACGCAGGCAATAATCAGGGTATAGGGTAGAGGGTTCAGGGTATAGGGTAAGGATTTCCTTATTGCTGCACCCTCTACACTAAACCCTACACCCTATACCCTGACTTTTGGAGGCATAATGGAAGATAACAACGCAGACAATCCGGTTCCGATGCAGCCGGCGCCTTTTGCGCCCGTGCCGAAGCCGGCGGCGGTTTCGCAAACCAGGCTGTGGTTAAAAGCGATGGCTGTGCTTTACGTTATTTCGTTGTTCGCCGCTTTTACTATTATCTCAAGGTCCGACACCCACAAAAAAATAAAATCACAGGATATGGATGTCTCCGGGCTTTCCAGCCTTATGGCGGCCAAAAAAGATGCGGTGGCCGTTATCCCCATTTACGGAGCCATTTACCAGAGTGATTCCTCAAGGGTCTGGGAACGGGGCAGCCAGCAGATAGCCCGCAGGATTAAGACTCTGGCCGCCAAAAAAGAGGTGAAAGCCATAGTGCTTGACATAAACTCTCCCGGCGGTTCCGTTGGCGCTGTTCAGGACATTTACTCCGCTATCAGGAGGGCCAAGAGGGAAACAAAAAAACCTTTTATCGCCAGGTTCGGCGACGTGTCGGCCAGCGGAGGCTACTATGTGGCAAGCGCCTGCGATAAAATAGTTTCTCAGCCGGGTACCATTACCGGCTCTATCGGCGTTATTTTCGACACAAGCAATCTGGAAGGCCTGTTAAAGAAAATAGGCGTCAAAAGCGAAGTGATAAAATCCGGCAAGTTCAAAGATATCGGCTCTCCCACAAGGGAAATGACGCCTGAGGAGAGGAAGCTTTTACAGGCCATAATAGACGATTCTTACTCCCAGTTCGTGGGCGCCGTGGCAGAGGGCAGGAGAATGACGGTCGACAGAGTTAAACTTATAGCGGACGGCAGGATTTTCAGCGGAAATCAAGCCGTTAAGGAAGGGCTGGTTGATTATCTGGGCGATTTGCCGGACGCTTTAAGCCTGGCCGGGGAACTTTCCGGTCTTGGCCGAAACCCGCGCATTATACGGGATACCGATCCGTTTGAGCAGTTTTTCTCCATCATGGATTCAAAGTTATCGCTGTTCGGCTCAAAAAGACTTGAAGAGGCGTTGAACCTGTCCCCCAAACTTGAATTCCGCTGGTATGGAATTTAAATACAGCAGCAAATAGCGATTAGCGAATAGGGAAGGAGTTCTTTATGGAATTTTTCGGCGCGCTTTCGGAGCTTATTGACTCTTCAAAAGAAACCCTTGAAAACCGCTCAGGCATTGCGTTCGCCAGGCCGGGGCTTGTCGGCTATGCCGTGGGAACATTGAGTATATTTATTTTTCTCAGGATGTGTTCTCTTGTCCCGCCGGGATTATTTTCCTTCCTGTCGCTTCTTGCGGCGGTTTTAGCCTTTAATTTCTTTTTTGCCGGCGTCATCCATCTTTTTCTTGAAATGACGGGTGCGCCAGGCAGCGCGGTCAGGTTGTTTTCGCTTTTCGGAGTCGGAGAGTTTTTCTGGATATTGCTTTTGCCGTTCGGATTTCTGGGCAAGCTTGGTTATTTTAATTCTTTTCTGGGGTGTTCACTTTGCTTCCTTTTGGTGTTTTACGCCAGGACAAATTATATCGGCCACCTTTATTTGGTTTCCCGCAACAAGGCCCTGCTCGCTGTCTGGCTGCCGTACGCGGGCATTGCCACCGCACTTATGGCCGCTTTCATATACTCCATAGTCTGGCTGGTCTGGATGGTGGTTTGATAGGCTATAGGCTGAAGGCTGAGGGTAAAAAGATGGAAAATACAGTCTCTATGGTATTCAATCTTGAATCTATCCTCTCTTTCTTTCATCATTCCTTCAGCCTTAAGTCTTCAGCCTTCAGCCTATTTTTTTAAAACAATGTCCGCCGCGCCCGTTGCCAATTCCGAAATAGCCCGACTTTTTAACGAAGCCGCCATACTGCTTGAACTTTCAAATGAAAATGTTTTTCGCGTCAGGGCCTATCAGAAGGCTGCCATGATAATTGAAAGCCTTACCGTAAATGCCGCGGAACTTGATTCCGAAAAACTTACGGATATCCCCGGTATAGGCAAGGGCGTGGCCGCCCATATAGGTGAAATCACAAAAAACGGCACTTTCCGGGACCTTGAGGTTCTTAGAAGTAAATTCCCGCCCGGACTGATGGAAATTTTAAAAGTACAAGGTATAGGCGCCAAAAGAGCCAGGCACCTTTATGAAGAGCTGGGTGTGGACTCGCTTGATAAATTGAAAGCGCTGGCGCTTAAAGGAAAAATCCGCGCGCTTGAAGGCTTTGGCGCCAAGGTTGAGGAAAACATCCTTGCCGGCGTTCAAAGCCTTAAAGCGGCTTCGCCGGCGCGCATGCTTTATTGGCCCGCCAGGAGGCTGGCCCTCAGTCTGCTTGAACGCCTGCGCGCTCTAGGCGCTGAAAAAGCGGCTTACGCCGGTTCTTTGCGCAGAGGCAGGGAAACGGTTGGCGACCTTGACCTGCTTTGCGCGGGACGGCCTGACGGTACGCTTACGGCCGGGTTTTCAAAATTGCCAGAGGCCGCTAAGATTTTATCCGTGGGGCCCACCAAGGCAGCCATAATACTTGCTTCCGGCATTCAATGCGACCTGCGGGTTGTGCCGCCTGAGGTTTACGGGGCCGCGCTTAATTATTTCACCGGCTCAAAAGAGCATAATATCGTTTTGCGCGAACTTGCGCTTAAAAAAGGCCTTACCTTAAACGAGTACGGTCTTTTCCGGCTTGAAGACAAGGAGCGAAAACGCCCTGTGGCCGCCAGAACCGAGGAGGAAATTTACTCGGCTCTCGGGCTCGAATATATCGCACCGGAATTGAGAGAGGGACGCGGCGAGGTGGAACTGGCACTGACGGGCAGGCTGCCAAAGCTTGTTGAGCTTAAAGACATAAAGGGCGATGCGCATACACACACCGATATTTCAGACGGAAAAGACTCCATGTCCGGGATGCTTGAGGCCGCAAGGTCTCTGGGTTACGAGTGGGTTTTCCTTGGCGACCATTCAAAATCGCTGGGTGTGGTTCACGGTATAAATTTCAAGGAATATCTCTCCAGCAGGGCGGACCTGCTTGAGGCGGCGAAAAACTTTCCCGGGCTTAAGGCCGGGCGTTCCATAGAGATGGAAATAGATAAAACAGGCCGGCTTGAATTTTCAGACGGGGAAATAAAAGAAGTGGACCTGGTTGTGGCTTCGGTGCATTCTTCCATGCGCCTTGGCGAAGAAGAAATGACCGCCCGGGTGCTTTCCGCCATGGCAAATCCCTATATGGACGCGCTTGCCCATCCTTCGGGCCGCCAGCTTAATAAACGCGAGCCGTATAAACTGAATTACGCCGCGGTTTTTAAGGCTGCCCGGCATTGCGGCACGGCTTTGGAGATAAACGGCCAGCCGGAGCGCCAGGATCTGACGGATGTGACCGCAAGAATGGCTAAAGAGGCGGGACTGAAGCTCTTGCTTTCAAGCGACGCCCACTCAGCCGCCCAGCTTTCCTACATGGAGCAGGCGGTTATTGTGGCCCGCCGCGCGGGACTTACAAAAGATGATGTTTTGAATTGCCTGTCATTTGAGGATTTTTGCCGGTGGATACGGGAGCGCAGGGCCAGGGCGTTTAAGAAGTTTTGAGTTAGAAGTTAT
Source organism: Elusimicrobiota bacterium (assembly GCA_003450815.1). GTDB lineage: Bacteria > Elusimicrobiota > Elusimicrobia > Elusimicrobiales > UBA9959 > UBA9634. The sequence continues at coordinate 12,037 of DMES01000085.1, forward strand.
GAGTTAGGAGTTGCAGATAAATATGAACTCAAAACTTAAAACTCATAATTCATAACTGGTTCTAAGGAATAACTTATGTCAAAAACACCCCAGATTAAAGAATACCAGGGGCTGCCGGTGGTGACTGCGGAAAAAATGCGATACCTGGATAAAATAGCCTCCATGGAATATTCCATGCCTGAGCTTACGCTTATGGAAAACGCGGGGGCCGCCGTGGCCCGCGAGACGATTGCTTTCGCCAAAGCGGCGCTGTTAAAGGAGGCGGCTGGTTTAAAGGTCGCCGTCTGCTGCGGGCGCGGCAATAACGGCGGAGACGGGTTAGTGACGGCGCGCTATCTTAAGGCCGCCGGCAGCAAGGCTGATATTTTTATAGTGTCACCTTCCGAGCGCGGCTACGGCGAGCTGACGGTAAAAAATATTGAGCGGGCCAAAGCTGAAGGCGTAAAAATAACGCTTTTGGACAAAGAAAATATTGAGAGTCTGGCCGAAGAGTTTTTAAAGGCGGATATACTGCTTGACGCTCTTCTGGGCGCGGGTTCGGTCGGCAAACCCACGGGACCGGTGCGCAGGGTAATACAGCTTATGAACAAGAGCGCAAAACCTATAATCGCCGTGGATATACCCTCCGGCTTAAGCCCCGACACCGGACATCATAGCGGCGTTTTTATAATCGCAAAAGCCACTTACACTCTTGGTTTTGCCAAATCAGGCCTGATGGCCGCCCACGCGGCGCCGAATACCGGTGAAATAAAAGTGCTGGACATAGGATATCCGGAAGCGCTGGTTGATAAAGCGAGAAGATAGGGTAAATACCAGGTATTACAGAGGTTCACGGTTCAGCGGTTCAACGGTTGCATGATTAACGGTTTTAAAACAGCTCTGGGGCAGAGAATTTTTGTAACCGGCAACTGCCCCGAACTGGGCAACTGGGATCTGGATAAGGCTTTCCAGTTGGAATATGTAAACGAAAACCTATGGATGGAGGACATGTCACTTACGCGTCCCCCCGGCGCCAGCATGGCTTACAAGTTTATAGTAAAAAACCCGGACGGCACAGTCCTCTATGAGGATCGACCCGCGCATGTCCGCCGTCTTCCCGCAGAAGGCGGCTTGATTTTAAAACATGTTTGGGTTTGAAAGGAATGAAATATGGAAAAGAACGATTCAAATTACAATTTTTGGGTTAAACAAACGATCCGCAGGATCTGGGCGACGCTGAAACTTGCTGGGAGGAGGTTTCTGCGGATAGACGGGGTGGAGCGGGCGGGGGCATTCGCATACAACGCGTTTTTCTCGCTTTTTCCCCTTATTGTTATTGTTGTCACTCTGACATCTACCGTTATTAACCGGGATCAGGCCGGGAACGATGTAATAGGATATATTGGAAAACACGTTCTTCTCAGTGGTGAAATGCAGCTTTACATATTAACGACTATTTCAGGTGTGGTCAACGCGCGTCAGCAGGCCGGCATAGTTGCGTTCCTGATGCTGCTCTGGGTTGCTATTCAGTTCCTGTCCACACTTGTGCAGGCAACGAACCGTGCCTGGAACCTTGAGGGGGATAAGTGGTGGCGTATGCCGCTGAAAAGCCTGTTCCTGCTGCTGGCAACGGTTGTGGCGGTCTTTGTCGGTATGGGAGTGCCGGCGCTGATAAAAATGATGAATAGATTCCTTCCCGCGCTCGGTTTTCTTTCATGGGTGGACGGTCTGGCCGCTTTTTTACTGCCGTGGCTGGTCTTTTTCTTTTGCGTAAGCTTTTTCTACCAGATGGCTCCGCGGAGGCGCACTTATTTTTCTGAAGTCTGGGTTTCCGCACTGTGCTCCACCGCTCTCTTGCTGTCGGCGCAGCGCCTGTTTATTATCTATCTAAAGGACTTCGCCGCTTTAAACGCGGTTTACGGGGCATTCGGAGGAATTATGGCCCTGTTGTTGTGGATTTATCTTTCCGGATGTATCTTAATCTTCGGCGCCTGCCTGTGCGCCGCCCAGGCGGAAACGCGCATTGCCCAGAATTCCAACCGCGGAATTCTGGGCAATTAAAAACTTTAAAAGCACTAAAAATCATCTTCCCCAACACGACACACAGTTGTCGTGTCCGTCTGCTATACTCAAAAGGTAGCGTCTACCTTTTGAGGAGGGGTATTTATGCCTGCACCATTACGAATAGCTTATCCGGGGGCGTATTATCATGTGATAACCAGGGGGAACAATAAATCAGAATTGTTCTTGGACACAGTGGACAGGTTGGAATATCTTAAGTTGTTAAATCTTAGGGCCACTGAGTTCAATGTCAGGATATATGCTTATGCTTTGATGACAAACCATGTACATCTTTTTGTCGAGACACGGTTTGCTAATATCAGTGATTGGATGTTTAGACTGACACTGGACTATACCAAGTATTTCAATTCAAAATATTCGCGTACCGGACATCTGTTTGAGACGAGATTTAAAAGCCGTTTGGTTCAAAAGGATAGGTATTTCCTTGCTCTGCTGCGTTATATACATTTGAATCCGGTTAAAGCCGGAATTGTTACGAAACCTGAAGACTACCAGTGGTCCAGCCACAGGGCATATCTTGTTGGTGGCGATGGAGTGGTAGAGAATATCTCGGAAGTTATGGCTCTTTTCAGCGAAAATTATGGGAACGCTTTAAGGCACTATATCGAGTTTATAAATCAGGATATTCCGCAAAAAGAATGGCAAGCCCTTAATAAGGACCGTAACGGTTTTTTGGGCAATCGGATATTTCTTCAATCCCTTTCAAAAAGGTAGCGTCTACCTTTTTATTAGTTCAGAAAGTTTTACGGAAAGTTCCAGGAGGTGGGGGCGGAAGCGCGGCTGTTTGCGTTCAATTAAGGGCAGAAAGGTTTTTCTGAGCCAGTTGCGCGTGTGTTTCTCGTCTTCATTGCTCTTGTCTTGCCTGAAGGCCAGACGGTTTATCCGGACATACTCCATTATTTCTTTTCTGCTTACCGCGAGCATCGGCCTGATTACAAAAATGTTTTTGCGGCCTTTATTAGCGCCCAGTATTCTCTTTACTGGTATGCCCAGCAGTCCTTTGGGTTCCGTGCCGCGCAGCAGGTTTAACAGTACGGTTTCAGCGTGGTCATCGCAGTGGTGGGCGGTGGCGACAAGGGAACAATTTTTTTGAACGGCCGTTTTCAGTAGGAAATTGTAGCGGGCCTCTCTGGCGGCGTGTTCGGCGCTTAATTTCAGTTTTTTCGCAAGAGCGGGAACGTTTATTTTGCCGGTTACAGTTTCAAGTCCATAATCTAATCCCAGTTTTTTGACAAAATTCTCATCCGCATCGGCTTCTTTTCCCCGCAGGCAGTGGTTTAAATGTGCGACGCAAAGCCTGATTCCCCTGCTTCGCGCGTGCTTGGCGAAAAAATCAAGCATGACCACGGAATCCGGCCCTCCGGAAACCGCAAGCAGGATCGAATCACCCTTTTTAAAGAGGCTGTAGCGCCGTGAATGGGAATTTGCCTTGTCCCAAAGCTTTAGTGTAGTCGTTTTAGCTGGATGCATTGAGGAAATTATACTTAACTTGTAAGTGCCCCTGCCGGGGGATTTTGTATAATTAAAACCATGCAAAGTCGCGAAATTCGCAAAAAATTCCTGAGCTATTTTAAAAAGCAGGGGCATACCGTAGTCAGATCAAGCCCGCTTGTCCCGGAAGGCGATCCCACCCTTTTGTTTACTTCTGCCGGCATGGTGCAGTTCAAGCCGTATTATCTCGGACTTAAAACCGATCTTAAGCGCGCGGCCTCCTGCCAGAAAAGTTTCCGGACTACCGATATAGATAACGTGGGCCGCACCATACGTCATTTGACATTTTTTGAAATGCTGGGGAATTTTTCCTTCGGCGACTACTTCAAGGCCGAATCCATAAAATGGGGCTGGGATTTTTTAACCAAAGAGCTGGATTTGCCCGAGGACAGGTTTTATATTTCAACCTACGGCGGCGGAGTCGCTCCGCGTGACGAGGAAGCCCGTAAAATCTGGGAATCGGTGCTTCCGGCCCGGCTTCATTCCCATCTTGTCGAGCTTGGCGACGGCGACAATTTTTGGAGCATGGGCGACACGGGCCCCTCCGGTCCCTGTTCCGAGATATACTGGGATCGGGGCGAAAAGTTCGCGCACTCCGGTTGTCGTGGCGCCGGCTGCTCCTGCGACCGTTACATAGAGATCTGGAACCATGTCTTTACCCAGTTCGACAAGCGCTCCGACGGCTCTTTCAACCCGCTGCCGCGTAAAAACATCGATACCGGCATGGGCTTTGAGCGCCTCACCTTTGTTGTTGAAGGCAAACCCGCTCCTTTTGAAACCACCCTTTTTTATCCCATAATCTCAGCCGCTGAAAAAATACTGAAAACGGAATATGGCGCGGCGCCCGAGTCCTCCTCCGCTTTGCGTATAATAAGCGACCATGTGCGCGCCTCCGCGTTCCTGCTTTCCGAGGGGGTAATCCCGTCAAACGAAGGACGCGGCTATGTTCTGCGGCGCCTGATCAGGCGCGCGGCCCGCTATGGGCGCATAATGGGCGCTGTCGAGCCTTTTCTTTATAAGCTGGTCCCTTCGGTATTTGAAATTTTCGGGGAAGTGTATCCGGAAATACTTTCCGCCGGGCCGCACCTGGTTGAAGCGCTGAAATTTGAAGAGGAAGGTTTTATTGAAACGCTTGAAACCGGAGAAGTCTTCCTTCAGGAATTGATGAATAAATATCCGAAAGGCATCCCAGGAAGGGAAACTTTCCGCCTTTATGAAACTTACGGCTTCCCTTTTGAATTAACCCGCGAACTTGCCTTGAAGAACCATATTCCGGTGGACGAAAAGGGTTTTAACGAGGCCCGTAAAGCCGCCCAGAGCGTTGCCAAGGCGGGCTGGAAAGACTCGGGTGAAAAAAGTTCTTTTATGTTTCAGAGGGCTGAAGAGCGGTTTCCCGCCACCAGCTTTTTAGGCTATGATGAGCCCCAAAGTTCTGCTCTGGTGCTTGGCCTGCTTGACCAGGCCGGAAATATCGCCGAATCGCTGGCAAAAGGCGCTCAGGGGTACGCGGTCCTTGATAAAACTCCGTTCTACGCCGAATCAGGGGGGCAGGTGGGGGATACGGGCCTGCTGCTGGCCGGAGGCACGGCGGCTGCCGAAGTGCTGGACACGCAAAAACCGGTCGGGAAAGTGTTTTTCCACAGGGTAAAGGTTTTTGAACCGCTGAAAACCGGCATGACTGTAACTGCTAGGATTTCCAAAGACCGTTATCACATTGCTTCAAATCACACCGCTGTGCATGTGATAAACGCGGCTTTAAGACAGGTTTTCGGCTCAGGAGTACGCCAGGCAGGTTCCCTGGTTGCCGCTGACAAATTCCGCTTTGACTACACAATCGCTAAAACGCCCACCAAAGAAGAGCTTGCCAAGGTTGAGGAAATAGCCAATTCCGCGGTGGCTGAAAATTACCGGGTCTTTAAAATGGAGCGTCCGCTGAAAGACGCCGAAGCTTTCGGCGCGGTAACCCTTTTGGGCGAGAAATATATGGACCCCGCCCGTTTCGTGCTTGTGAATAAAGGCGGTTGGGACGATGCCAAAAACCGTTACAGCCTTGAGCTCTGTGGCGGCACGCATATAGACGCTTTGGGTGAACTTATTACTGTTAAAATAATCAAGGATTCATCGGTTTCCCGCGGAGTCAGGCGTATAGAGGGTGTGGCGGGACCGGCGGCGCTTGAGCGCCTTTCAAAACTTGCCTCCGTGACCGAGGCGCTTTCGGCACGTTTTGCCGTTTTGCCGGAAGAGCTGGAAGCCAGAATTTTGCAGCTGATGGAGAATGTTAAGAAAAGCCATACCGGAAAACTAAAAACCACTGCCGCGCATGGTGAAAGTTCCGAAGAGGAAATGGATCTGAACGGTTCAACAAGGCTGGTAATAGTCGAAACCGTGGGGGCGCAAATACCGGCTTTGCGCCATCTATCCGATCAGCTTGCGCTTAAGCGCAACAATGCGCTTCTCTTTTTATTCTCGCTGGCTGGCGAAAAAATGTCTTTTGTGGTTTCTGCTTCGGCTGATCTAAAAAATGACAAGTTCAACGCCTCTAGCGTGGCCAAAGAAGTGGCGGCTCTGCTTAAGGGGTCGGGCGGCGGGAGAAAAGATTTCGCACAGGGAGGCGGCTCTTCCCCAGATAATTTAGGTTCTTTTAAAACACAGTTGCTGGAAGTGATAAAAAAGCATCTCTAAAAAGCGTTCTAACGCTTTTTAAAATTAGGGCTGTGGGTTTGGCTGAGGTTGCTGACAGTGGCAGAGACTAGCAGTTAATCCGCCCCGAAAGCTGTGCAGGCCGTCTGATGGGCATAGCCCTTGTTATGGCACGCCCACAGGTCAGTGCGGGCGGGGTGCGACAAGTGCGCCCGTGGTGAAATGGATATCACAGGAGCCTCCGAAGCTTCTAGTGCAGGTTCGATTCCTGCCGGGCGCACCAATAATTTCGGAAACCCAGAGCGAGTCAATAGTTTGACTCGCGTCAGGAATCGAAAGCCGGAGCGATGGCGAGCCAGCAGGCGAGTCCGCGAGGCGGGGTCGCAGGGCCCGGTGAGCGACGGCGAACCGGGAACCTGTGACCGATTCCTGCCGGGCGCATACAAGTTTCAAGTCTCAAGTCTCAAGTCACAGGTCACAAGTATAAAGTCACAAGACACATGTCACAAGTCACAAGTTTTAGGACATAATTCACGGGTTTGCAAATGGCGGAAAAAGCAAAGAAGCTTTGAATATTTAACCTCTTCCCGCTTACTTGTGACCTGTGACTTGAGACTTGTGACTGACGCCTGGCGCCACTTATGAACTTTGAAGAAGAACTGACGCTGCTCATAAAATCCAAGTACTCACTGGTGCTTGTGAACACCATAGACGAGGATTTCGTGTCCCGTCAGCTGCTGGATGTGGCCGCGGAACTGAAACTGGCTGTGTATTGCTGGTCGCTTACCAAAGGCCTGCGGGTGGGCAAGAACGAAAATTCTTTCTACCAGAGCGGCGAGCCGGTAAAGATGTTAAAGACTGTGCATGATCTCGCCCGCGACAATACCCCTTCGCTTTTCATCTTATCCGATTTTAGTAAATTTCTCGATGACGCCGTAGTCGCCAGGCTGTTCAAGGATATACTGGCTATAATAAGCAATACCCGCACCACTATAGTAATGATAGGCGCCGACCATCCGTTGCCGGCCGACATAGAACCTTATGCAGCCAGCATAATCGGCGGCTATCCCGACGAAAAAGAGATCCTGACGGAGGTCAACCAGACAGTGGCTGAATTTAAAAAATCCTCCCTTAACCTGGTGGTAGAGCTTGGCCCGGAAGATTTAAAACGGATGATAAAATCCTTAAAAGGGCTTTCCGTACAGCAGATAAGAAATGTTCTGAATACCTGCATCCTGAAAGACGGGAAACTGGATAAAACCGACCTGACGGAGATAGAAAAATATAAAAAAGAGCTGTTTGACCGGGAAGGTATACTTGAGTATTTTGGGGCTGAGCAGCCGGCCAATATAGCCGGTTTTGATAACCTTAAAAAATGGATAACAGAGCGCAAAATAGCTTTTTTTTCCGAGGATTCGACGCTGCCGCCGCCCAAGGGTCTGCTCCTTTTGGGAGTGCAGGGCTGCGGGAAAAGTCTGGCGGCAAAAGTCATAGCGGGCGAGCTTGGCATACCGCTTTACCGCCTTGATCTGAACCGGCTTTACTCAAAATATATAGGTGAGACCGAAGAGAACCTGCGGAAAGCGCTTAAAACCATTGAGCGCCTGGCTCCGGTATGCCTCTGGGTGGATGAGATAGAAAAAATATTTGCCGCTTCCTCCGGAGAGATAGACGGAGGCGTGTCAAAGCGCGTGCTTGGCGAGATGCTGACCTGGATGCAGGAGCGCAAAGACCGCTCTTTCATCGCCGCAACTTCAAACGACATAAACGGCCTGCCCCCGGAGCTCCTTCGAAAAGGGCGTTTTGACGAGATATTTTTTTCCGATCTGCCCGACGCAGCTTCCAGGGAGGGCATTTTCAGGATACATCTGGCCAAGAGGGGACTTGACTCTGCCGCTTTTGAGCCTGGGAAACTTGCGCTCAACTCAGAAGGTTTCAGCGGGGCTGAAATAGAGCAGGCCATTATTTCCGCTCTTTACAGCGCCTCCGGATCCAACGAAACAATTTCTTCAAAGCACGTACTGCAGCAATTGCGCCTTACCAGACCACTTTCCGTTATAAAGGCGGAGGCTGTGGATTTTCTGCGTGATTGGGCGAAAGAAAGGGAAATATTACCTGTGTGAGCGGCAGCGCGTAAGAGCTGGAAGCTCTGAAGCGCTGAAGTGCAAAACCGCCAGACTTCAGCGCTTTAAAACTTCAGCGCTGAAATTTTTATTTTATGCCTTCTTCAATTATCTCTTCAAAGCTGATCCTTGTTGCCGGCGCCACCGGGTATATCGGCGGCAGGCTAGTGCCGCGGCTGCTTGAAAAAAAATATAGGGTGCGTTGCCTGGCGCGCCATCCGGATCACCTTAAGGGAAGGCTCTGGGCCGGGAAGACGGAGATAGTCCGCGGCGATGTTTACAAAAATGAAAATTTATCCGCGGCGCTTTCCGGAGTGGAAGTCGCCTATTACCTTATACACTCCATGGCCGATGTCGCCGATTTTGAGCGGCATGAGGAGGTATCCGCCCGGAACTTCGCCGCGGCGGCCGTGTTGGCGGGGGTAAAAAGGATTGTGTATCTGGGCGGGCTGGGCTTGGATGGCCTGACACTTTCAAAACATCTGGCTTCAAGGCAGCGCGTGGGCCGCATTTTAGCCAATAGCGGGCTTAGCGTCACGGAATTTCGTGCCGCTATTATAGTCGGTTCCGGAAGCATTTCCTTTGAGATTATCCGGTATCTGGTTGAGCGGCTGCCTTTTATTCCGTGCTTCCGACATCTTAAAACCACCCGTTGTCAGCCGGTGGCTGTAAGGGACGTGTTATCTTACCTTATAAATTGCCTTGATAAGCCGGAAACAGCGGGGCGCAGAATAGAGATAGGCGGATCCGGCATATATACATACCTTGAGCTGCTTGAACTTTTTGCCGGGGCCAGAGGGCTCAAACGCTGGTTCCCCGATTTCGGACGCCTGATGGACATTATGCCGTCGGGTTTGCCGGCGGTCTGGAGCGCCATGATAGGTCTCTTGACTCCGATACCCAGGATTTTTGCTAAGCCGCTCCTTGAAAGCCTTGAATATGATGTTATATGCGCGAACTCCGACGCGCTGGCGCTTTTCCCCGAAATAAAACCGCTGGATTATCAGACTGCCGTAAAATATGCTTTGATGAGAATATCCGAAAATTCCGTTGAAACCACCTGGGCCATGTCAGTAATACCCGAGCAGACCAGGCCATACGCCTTTATAGACAGGGAAGGGCTTATAGCGGAAGAGCGGACTCTTGTGGTAAACGCTTCCGCGACAAAAATTTTTGAAACTTTCAGCGGCATTGGCGGCGCCCGCGGCTGGTTTTACCTCAACTGGCTTTGGACGCTTCGGGCGCTTCTTGACAGGGCGGCGGGCGGCATAGGCATGAGGAGGGGCCGGCGTCATCCGGATATTATTGCGCAGGGCGAGCCGCTTGATTTCTGGCGCGTTGAGCGCGTAATGGAAGGGAGGCTGATACTGCTTCGCGCGGAAATGAAGCTTCCCGGCAAGGGCTGGCTTGAATTTGAAGTTGTGCCCCGCGTGAACGGCTCATCGGTTTTACGGCAGACCGCCTATTTCGAGCCGCGCGGATTTATGGGTAATATCTACTGGTACGGGATTTATCCCATACACAAGATTATTTTTGCAGGGCTTATTGAGGAAATTAAGACCCGTTCCGAAAACTGCGAGTGAAATCGTTTTCGCAATTTTCGGAAGTTCTTAATTGGTGGTTTATTTGTACAATTTATTACTAACCCCTGGCCCCTATAACTTTATGGAGGTATCATGCGTAAAACACTTTGTATCTTAGCTTTGCAGGTTCTGGCGGTTCCCGCCTTCGCTTCGGACGCAAAAACAGACGCTGTCATGAACGCCCTAAGCTCCGAGCTTGACAGGTCGTTCGGGGTTCTGAAAAACGCCGAAAAGACGCCGCTTTATTTTCTGGGCTATGAAGTGATAGATACGAAGCAGTACAGCGTATCGTCTTTCATGGGCGCGACGGACGGCGAGAATGAAAGCGAACGCCGACGCTTGGACATAGATGCCCGCTTTAACGATTTTAAAATGGATAATACGCATCAGATAAAAGGCGACAATTCGTTTAATTATCCGGCTAATTACACTCAGTTCGTGCCGGTGGAAAACGACGAAAACTCCATTCGCGCCCGCGTGTGGGAACATACCGACGCCGCCTTTAAGCGCGCTTATGAGGCCTATACAAAGGTGAAGATGAACAAGGCCATCACAGCGAGCGAAGAAGATCCCTCGCCCGATTTCTCGCCAGCCAAAGCGGAGGTGTTTTATGAAACGGCGGATTTCCCGGCTTTTGACAAGGCCGCCTGGAAGGCCAGACTCAACAAACTGACGGAGAAGTTCTCTCCCCATGCCTTTATTTACCAGGGTCAGGCCTGGTTTCGCGTCACGTCAGACAACCGCTATATAGCAAATAGCGAGGGAACGCGCGTTAAGACCGGGAATAAATATGTGAGCATGGGCTATTCAATCACTTCACGCACGGATGACGGTATGGAACTTGAGCGCGATATGCAGTATCATGCGGCTTCACCAGCCGAACTTCCCTCCGACGAAGCGGTTTTAAAGGATATTGAGCGTTCCATCGTTGAGCTTAAGGCGCTTAGAAGCGCCCCGCTAGTGGATCCATTCAGCGGCCCGGCCATACTTAACGCCAGGCCCGCCGGAGTGTATTTTCACGAAATTATCGGCCACCGCCTTGAAGGCCACCGCCAAAAATTGGAGGATTCTGGCCAGACCTTTGCTAAAAAGCTCAACCAGAAGATAACCGCCGATTTTATCACCGTTTATGACGATCCAGGTATAAAGGCGTTCAACGGCACGGCGCTGCGCGGCCATTACAGCTATGACGACGAAGGCGTGAAGGCCAGGCGTGTCAACCTGATAGAGAACGGCGTGCTAAAAGGGTTTTTAATGAGCCGTTCGCCCATAAGGGATTTTGCCTCGTCAAACGGCCATGGCCGCAAGTCGGCCGGTTATGAGGTGGTTTCACGCATGGGCAACACTATGGTTGAGGCCTCAAAAACAGTGCCTTACCCTAAACTCCGCGAAATGCTTATTGAGGAATGCAAGAAGCAGGGCAAACCTTTCGGACTGGTATTCAGCGATATTTCGGGAGGGTTCACCTTCACAGGCCGCGGCAGCGGGCAGTCTTTCAAGGTTTTGCCGCTTCTGGTTTACCGCGTTTACACCGACGGTCGCCCTGATGAGATAGTGCGCGGCGTTGACATTGTGGGCACGCCAATAGCCAATTTCAGCAAGATAATAGCCGCAGCCGACGACCCCGCCGTTTTTAACGGCACCTGCGGAGCGGAATCCGGCCAGGCGCCGGTTTCAAGCGTGGCGCCAAGCATACTGATGTCCGAGATAGAGGTGGAAAAATCCAAAAAATCACAGGAAAAACCGCCGGTGCTTGAGCCGCCGCTGCACGATAAATAGTTCCTGCTCTGAAAGTCGCAGGAACTATGGCGTCTGCGAAAAACTTTTTGAGCAGACAGTAAAAAGGAAAAAGGCTATTTATGAAAAACATTTATAAAAAGAGTTTTTTAACATTTCTGCTTTCACTCTCCTTCTGCGCTGGGGCGCCGTGCGCGGCGCCTGAAGGGGATGCCGTTTTTAAGGCCATGAACGACGAAATGGGGCGCTCCGTGAATAAACTTAAAATGGACAATCTGCAAAAACCGTATTTTATGGCGTATACTGTGAGTGAAGGTTCCTCCTGTTATATAAGCGCCACCTTTGGTTCCATAGAGGCTTTTTACTCCTATCCTTACCGCCGCCTGAAAGCGGAGGTGCGCGTGGGCGATAAAAAATTCGACAACACAAATTATTTGGGCAACGCCTGGGGGGAATACCGCCCTTCGGTGGATTACAACGTGGCTCTTGACGATAATTACGACAGCCTGCGTTTCAGCATCTGGTCGCTTACCGACTCCGCTTACAAGGACGCTCTGGATACCTATTCCAAGAAAAAAGCTTTCAAGGAATCAAAAAATATCACGGAGCTGTACGACGACCTGACTTTTGAGCCTGTTTACACGGTATTTTTGCCGGCGGCCGCTGAGCGGCTTGATGAGAAGCTCTGGCAGGAACGTCTTAAAAAGTTGTCGGCGGTTTTCACCGGATATCCGGCGGTCAAATATTCGCAGGCCGCTCTTTCCTACGATTCCGGCGGCATAAGGTTCGTGAACAGCGAGGGAACCGCTTTTAAAAAGCCGTACTGTTCCGGTTCCATTAATATAGACGGAGAGACCTATTCTCCCGACGGCTATAAACTTCGCGCAAGCGCGCGCTACGGCTTTTGCGGCGCGGCCGATCTTCCCTCTTTTGAAACTATAGTGAAAAAAGCGGAGGAAATAGCCATGCGCCTTACCGCCATGAGCAAGTCAGTGCAGATGAAGGCGTATATAGGCCCGGTGCTTTTTGAGGAGAACGCGGCCGCCAAGTTTTTTGATAATTTCTTTGTGCGTAATGTGGCAAACCCGCGCGAGATCTGGAAAGAGACTAATAAATGGTCTACCGACTATATCTACAGGCGCGCCGGAGAACTTGTGGAGCGTCTGGATATGCGCGTTATGCCCCCGTTCCTTAATGTTGTGGACGACCCTTTTGCCAAAGATTACAACGGCGAAGCGCTAATGGGACATTACGAGGTGGATGACGAGGGCGTGCCGGCGCGAAAATTAAAACTTGTGGAGAAAGGAAAGCTTAAGGATATTTACCGTTACAGGGCCGCAACCAGGGATTTTAATAGTTCAAACGGACATGGCCGCGGCGAATATCATGAATTCGTAAGCGGCGGTCCCGGCAATATCTTCATCCAGCCCGAGGATAATCCGGCCCGCGTAATGCCTTTCAGCGAACTGAAAAAGAAGTTTCTGGACCTGTGCCGCGAGCAGGAGCTGGAGTATTGCCTGCTGGTAAGGGATATAGGCAGTTTTTACGGTTCTTTTTCGGCATATAAAGTTTATCCGGCTGACGGGCATGAGGAACCGGTGCACGCCATAGAGTTTATAGGCGCCGGTTTGCGGGCGCTGCGCGACATCGTGGCGGTTTCAAAGGAAATGAAAATTTATAATCTTACCTGGACTCCGCCCGCCTCGCTGGTGGCGCCCTCCATACTTGTGCAGGAAATGGAAATCAAAAAGACGGAAGACAAGCCGGATAGAACGCCGTATCTTGAGCATCCGTTCTTTGCAAAGTAAGGCTTAAGGCTTAACCTTAATCCTGCAATTCAAGATGATTTTCATTAAGAAATTCAGGAGAACAAAAATATTGCAGGATTCCCCGCAACCGCGGTTGCGGATTCAGCGCTATGCGCGCCAAATTTGTGAGGGTGGCCGTCTTATGCGCATAGCGCTTGTTACGGCACGGCCATAGGCCAGTATGCTGCGCGAAGCGCACCTGAGCGCTGCGAAGGGGAAAATTCAGCGGAATTTTTCAGGCTGAAGATTTAAATATGCGGTATGCCGCAAGTATAAAATTATTTTTAATCCCGGCTTTGAGCATTGTCCTGTTGGCGGAGCCGGCTCTGATCGAGGCCAAAAAACCGTTTGGAAAGCCGGGCAACGCTTTTAAATCTTTGTATACGCCGGATTACCTGGAGTTAAAGAGCCGGATTGTTGCGCGGTTTAAGGACCATTCCCCAGGGCGATTCGGGGAATTCGTCCGGGGCACGCGAAAAAAACTGGACACCGGCAAAAAGGTCCTCGCGTTTACCTTTGACGCCTGCGGCGGCCGCCATAGCGGTTACAACGCGAAGCTTATAGCTTATCTGCGCCGAGAGAAAATACCCGCCACACTTTTTGTCACCGGCATCTGGATAGACAGGAACCCCGAAGTTTTTAAAGACCTGGCAAAAGACCCCCTTTTTGAAATAGAAAATCACGGGCTTTTACACAGGGTCTGCTCCATAACCGGGCAAAGCAAATTCGGCGTGATGGCGACCAGCGGTATTGGCGATGTTATAGATGAAATGGAGCTTAATGCCCGAAAAATTGAGGTGTTGTCAGGCCGCCGCCCTATGTTTTTCCGTTCGGCCGCGGCCTACACCGATGAGGCAAGCGCGCTGGTGGCGCATCGTCTTGGCATGGAAGTGGTCAGCTATGATATAGTTTCAGGCGACTATATTCCTTTTGCTTCCGCAAAATATATAAAAAACTCCATAGTTACCCAGGCCAGGCACGGCGCGATAATAATCATGCATTTTAACCATCCCGAATGGCACGAGCTTGAAGCGCTTGAAAAAGCCGTGCCGGCGCTTAGGGCCAAGGGATTCTCCTTCGGCCGGCTTGAGGATTTTTCTTTTTATACAAAGGGGATAGGCTGAAGGCTGAGGGCTGAAGGTTTATAAAAGAATTCCCTTTAAACTTCAGCCTTCAGTCTTAAGCCTTCAGCCTGTTTTGCGGTTACCTTTTTATCGTCAGGGCGGGCCAAATGGGGGAAAGCGATCTGGCGAAGGCGTCCGTTATGCTTGACATGGCCGATGGAAGGTCAAACCCTTCATAGCTCATGTAGCCCGACCAGAAAATTGAGCCCGTTTCCACTTCCACCATGCGGGATACCAGCGAAACGCTGGCGGTAGTGCTGAGCAACTGGGAGTCTGCGAGCCCCGGCACCGAGCCGTTGGAGTATATGTTTCCGCCGGAAACTTGGGTAACATTTTTTAGGACGGTTTCCTGCGAAGAGTTAACTATGTAATTGGATGCGGGCGAACTGTCGGCCACGGTGCCCATGAAGATGGCATCCACTCCCAACAGCCGGCCTAAGCGTTTTACCGTGGCCGGATCAAGCTGGCCGGATGTGGAAAGCTGCTGTTCGTTCATAATGGCGCTCAGCTGCTGGCGTTCCACCACATTGGCCCCGCTACCCACCAGGCTTTGCGTCATCAGGTCGGCGGCCACATCGCCTTTGTTGCCGGTGAAGGTCATTACAGCCACGCGGTTAATGGAGGTGAAGTCGGCGCGCGGGTTCAGCGCCACCCGCGGTGTGGCGCAGGCGGTCATGAGAGCCGCTAAAACCGGCAGCAAAACAGTTTTAATTCGGCTTGAGTTATTGTGTTTAAGGTCTTGTGACTTGTGACCTGTGACCTGGCCGTTTGTGGGCCAGAGGCCATTTGAGACGGCACCTCCAGAGGATTGTGACTTGTGACTTGTTGTTTTTGTCATGGTTTTCATCAGTTCTGAAGGTTGTGCAGATGTTTAAGAGCCTTTTCCCGCATATGGGGGACTGTTTCCAGTTCCAGATATGCCTTCCAGGCCGCTATAGCTTTTTCCTTAAGGCCTTTTTTCTCGTAGATAAGCCCCAGCATAAAGTAAGCCGCGTCTTTTGAGGGGTCAAGGCGGATTACTGTTTCAAAAGCGGCCTGCGCCTCGTCAACTTTCTGCAGGTTGCTGTAAGCGAAGCCTAACTGCAGGTAAAGCGAGGCGTTGCCCGGTTCCTGCAGCACGGCCTGCTCCAATTGCGCCGCTGATAAGATGTTCCCATGGGCCTGGGGCTCGCAGAAAACCGGGGTTGCCGCGAAAAGGATTGTAAGTAGAATTTTCATACTAAATACGGTATAAAATTAAAAAGCTTTTGGGTAGCTTTATCTGTGGCGCGGCCATGCCCCTCTAAAATAAGGGGGCATGGCATTTCCACAAACGCCAATTTTTATTTTTTTATCACTTTGATTACAGCTTTGCCGTTCGCATCAAGATTGATATCTCCAAAACACATTATCATGCTCTGCCTGCCGGTCGGGCCGGACATGATCTTTTCGCAGACCACCTCCTGCTCACCTGTACTGCCGCCGTTCCGGAATAACGACACTGTATTATAAGCTTCCGCTTTCCCGGGAATGGAAAAGTTCAAACTGCCCTCGTTAACTCTTTTATAACCGCACTCTGAGTCTATTGACGCTGGAATAGTTAACAGTCCGTTCTGCTGGTTGAATTCGGGGTATACCGTCTTTGGTCTTTTCGCCATGGAACCCTCATCCCATGAAACAGTCATGCAGGAGGGGGAATCCTTTGTTGCCTGATAGATCGCGCTGGCGCCGGCCACTAGTTCTTTATCGCCCTTTATTACAAGGGTTATACCGAGATCTGCCGTCTTTACGGACAGACCCGAACCCGTAATGTTTACCACTTCTATCTTCGCCGGTTTCGGGGTTGTGATTTCAATTATCTTTATTGTTTCCGGGGTTGTCCGGCTTAATTCCTGACCGGACCGTAACTCTTCCAGACCCGCGGTAAAACCCATGTTCACCCCGGCCAATAAAACGACCCCCGCTAACACAGTGATTTTTTTCATTTGTGGTATCTCCTTATAATTAACCGCTTTAACTTTTTATTCCGCTCACACTTGCTGGAGCCTGACTTGCTCTCGTATATATAATACCAGCCGGCGCGCCTTTGCGCATGAGGCATAAGTTCCAATTTCAGGGACAACCGGCTTACGTCAGGACTTGGAATCAAAACGGCGCTTTAATTCATGTTTTCGGCGCTGTATTGTTCTGTATATACGCTTAAGTGTAGAATTAACATATGGAAACCATTTTTTCTACAACACTCATTAAGTTTCGTAAAGCTGCCGGCTTCACTACGGCATATCGTTTTTTTCACGATAATGGAGGAAAACCGGTACTGACATTCTCCTACAGGAAATACCTGCTTTTCGAGCAGGGAGAGGCCTTGCCTTCGCCTGAAGTGCTGCGCCGGATTTCCCTCGCGCTAAAACTTATCCCCAAAAGCCCCCCGGCCGGAAAATTTGCCGCGGCATGGTTAAGGACCATGACCGGAGAAGAAGCTTATGGTTTTGTTTTCGAACCTTTTATCTCTGTTAAGACGGAAGCGCCTGGCCTTTCCCCTGCACATAAGGCGATGGGAAGGCTTATAAAAAAAAGTCCGATCACCGTGAAACAGGCAATTCTAATACTTTCAAGCTATGAATACTACCGCGCGTTTATTGTCCTTGTAAACGCCGCGGAAGCGTGGTCCTGCGAAAGCTTTGCAAAGACTACGGGCTTAAAAAAAGCCACGGCCGCAAAAATACTGGCTGATTTCGCCGTTGCCGGGCTGGTGAAAAGAATAAGGAATGACTCCTATAAATCCCTTGGGGAGAACTTAATACTGGAGTTCCCGCGGGCTGAAATAATGCCGCCCGGTATTAATGACCGGATGAGGGGGTATCAGGCGGAAATGATTTCTTCCGGGGCCATTACCTGGAGAAGGATGACCATATTGCGCGCTGACGCGGTGGAACTGGCGGCGTATTATCCGCTGATGTCCTTAACCATGTCTGCGGCCAGCGCTTACGAGACAGGCGAAAAGACCGGGAATTCCGCTATGTTCGGCATAGAGAGCCGTGTGGTTAAACTGTTCGATTTTTAACGCTTTCTATTGGACTTGTTTCCCTGCAAAGTCAGGATAGGCCTTAGCGGTATATTTTTTATTCGGCTCGGGCAGGAGGGAGGATTAAAATGATATTCACTTTCTCGCATAATAATTTTAATGTGTTGGATCTGGAAAAAAGCCTGAAGTTTTATAAAGAGGCGTTAGGGTTGGAAGAGACACGGCGCAAAAACGCTCCTGACGGCAGCTTTATCCTGGCGTTTCTGAGTGACGGGACAACGCCGCATAAGCTTGAGCTTACCTGGCTGCGCGACAGGAAAGAAAGATACAATTTAGGAGACAACGAGACACATCTTGCTTTTACGGCCTCCGATTATAAAGCCGCCCATGAACTGCATAAAAAGATGGGCTGTATCTGTTATGAGAACGAGGCCATGGGGATTTATTTTATAGAAGATCCGGACGGCTATTGGCTGGAAATACTTCCAACCCGTGAGTAGCGGCGTCAAGATTCTTGGCGTAATTCGCCGCTATTCGTCTTATTCGCTCATGGAGGTTTGAATATGAAAATTATTTTACTGCTGCTCGCTATGTCGTCTTTTGCTTTTGCGGGACTTCCCGGCCAGGGGGGGGGGAATCTTAAAAAAGCCGATGAGCTTTTTGAAAAGTCGCTTTATCAGGAGGCTCTCGGTCTTTATGATAAAACGGCCGGGTTGCCGGGTGAGGACGGTTTGAAAGCCATTTACCGGGCTGCTGAATGTGAAGGCCTTTTATTCCGCTACGGAGATGCCGTTCAGCGCGTTTCAAGCCTTAAACTGCCTGATTCGCCTCTATGGCGCGGACGGTTCCTGCTGCTCCGGGCTGAACTGGGCAGGGAATTTCTCCGGCAGTACGGCTATAGCCTGCCGGCAGATATCCTGCAGGGCACCACCGATGTTACTAAGCTCACCAGCGACGAATGGAGAAAGCGTATTGAGGCGGATTATAACGGGCTTTGGGACCTCAGAAGCGCGCTAGCCGGGTCCGACATAAATAATGAGGCCTATTTTATCGACATCAATAAAGCCGCGCTGGAATACACCCCGACATTATGGGATTTCGCGGTGCTGCGGTGGGCAAATTATCTTCTGGATGAATCAACGGACCAGGGGAAAACTTTACCCGACGCCATGAAATTCGTTTCTGAAACCTATAAGAGCGATTACAGCCCTTCCGCGCCGGCCGCGGAAAAAGCGGGAGCTATTTATGAGGATGCCTCCGGCATGCCGGTCTCAGCCGCCGACAGCGCCAAGGGCCGCAGGCAAGCCGCCGTTTCAGCCGGAAAGGGCAGGGAATTCGCGGCGGAGCAATGGAAGATTAAAAGGCTCACCCTCCCTTTCAGCCATGGCGGCAAGGTTTCTGTGCGGGATATGGAGAAACTCAGGGACCTGGCTGTTTTTATACTCAAAAGATGGTCGGATGCCATGTCCGTTCCATTCTCACGCGCTTCCGCAGCTTATGAAGCGGCGAACCTGATGAACCAGAAACACGATTTTAAAGAGGCCGTTGATATGTGCAAAAAAGCCGAGGATCTGGCTCCCCGCTCAAAACCGGCTACGGAATGCGCCAAGCTCCGGGCAGGGATAGAGATGCCGCAGCTTGAGATCTACGCTAAATTCGGTTCGCCGGGCGAAAAAAAGATACTGAACGCGAGCGCTCGCAATATGCCGGCGATCTATTTCCGCGCTTATAAAACAACCCCGGCGGAACTTTTAGCGTTAGGTAAATACACGGAAAAAAACTGGGGCAGGCTGCGTTATCTCCAGAACGAAGCGGCGGAACATTTTATCGCACGGAAAGCCGATATCTCCTGGGAAACCAAACTGACTTACCCGGCGCCTTATCAATACCTTAACAGGGAGATAGAATCTCCCGAATTTAAAAAAGGCATATATGTGATAGCCGCTTCCGGGGATCCCGGTTTTGAGGCCGGCTCATCCTTGATAAAAGCCGTGACTGTCAACATAACCGATATGTTCCTGTTAGGCACTTCCGGCATAAAGGGCGATCCTGAGAACTTCGTGTATGATCCGGCCCGGCCCGGGCGGGAGGAAAATGCCGATGTGTTCCACTTCTACGCAGTGAACGCGCTTAGCGGCATGCCCGTACAGGATGGCGTGATAGACGCTTTCTATAACAGGCGTTACGGCGGCTGGGAGCGCGCCACCCTTGCCACCGGAGCCGACGGCTATGCCGCTATGAAGTTCCCGCTGCGTGTCACATATCCTTCCAATGAAAATTTCAATGTGGATCCGCTGCTGTCTTTTGGCGGGAGCTATGCTTACTGGAACGGGACCCAGTACGCGGGGTTTTATGTGCCGGAGCCGGTAAATATATTCATTGAAACGGACAGGCCCATCTATCGCCCCGGCCAGGAAGTGAAATTCAAAGTAACTGCGCTGTTGAAAGAGCCGCGCGGGCTCCGGGCCTATGACGGTAAAAGCAATCTTAAAGTAACGGCGAGGGACCAGAATTGGCAGGAAGTGTTCACTAAAACCATGCCTTTTACCGGGCTTGGCAGCGCGGCCGGCTCTTTTACCGTGCCGCAGGGGCGGCTGCTTGGGCAATACACCATAACCGCGGAGCTTCAGGAGTACGGTCGTAATTTCAGCGGCAGTAAGTACTTCAGCACCGAGGAGTATAAGCGCCCGGAATTTGAGGTGAAGCTTGAAGACGCCGATTCCGCTTTCAAATACGGGGAGAACGCCAAAGTTGAGGGCACCATTAAATATTATTTCGGCTCGCCGGTGCCTGGCGCTCAGGTTAAGTATTGTGTAACAAGGTCGCGCTATATTCCCTGGTATGCCTGGTGGTGGGGCTGGTTTTACGGCGTTGCGGGTTCGGCGGAAACGGCCTCGGGTGAGACACGCACCGACGATAACGGAAAGTTCTCAATAAGTTTCACGCCGTCCCCGGAAAGTACCGCTTACGGCGATTATCCTTCTTCTTTCCGCATTGAGGTCGAAGCGCGCGACGCGGGCGGGCGTACTATAACCGATGCCCGCGCGTATAATGCCGGGTCAAAGGCCTATATTTTCGACGTTTCCCCTGACGCCGGTTTTTTTACAAGCGATAAACCGGCCGGATTCAAGGTCCGCCTTATGAATTTAAACGACGCGCAGGCCGAGGGCTCAGGCTCTTACAGCGTTTTTAAAATCGAGAAGGCGCCGGACTTCGCCGTGGGGAACCGTGAGTGGGGTTCTTTCGGGCCTACCCCTTCCCTGGAGCAGGCGTTCGCGCAGGCGCCGGACGGTAAACTTGTGGCCGGTGGGAATATCGGATTTACAAAAAAATCGCAGTCCGCCGTAAAACTTAAGGCGCTTCCGGAAGGCGTTTACAGGCTCCGCCTGAAAGCTAAAGACCCGTGGGGCGGTGAGTGCGACTCGTGGATAATATTTATTTCAGCCGCTACCGGGGCAAAGAGCCCGGGGCTTAAGCTTCCGCCGGTAGCGCTGTTTGAGCATTCCTCCTATCAGCCTGGGGAAAAAGCCAGGATACTTATAGGCGCGTCGGCCCTTAAAGGCGTAAAATACACGCAAACGCTGGCCGGCAATTTCATGCTAGACAAAAAAATGATGCCTTCCGGCGGTTTGTCCGTGGTTGAAGTTAAAGTCGGGCCTGAGCATCGCGGCGGTTTCGGCCTGCGCTGGTTCGGCGCTAGCGATTTTAAAGTATATTCCGCCATGGCCGAGGCCGATGTGCCTATGCGCGACAGAGAATTGTCGCTTTCGCTTGACTACGACAAAAACCTGCTGCCCGGCCAGAAGGCGATGTGGGCGCTTAAGGCTAAAAATTACCTTGGTAAGCCTGTCGGCGGCGAGGGGACGGTGCGGATATTCGACCGCTCGCTTGAATATTACCAGAAAGACGCCGGTTTCTGGAGCGATCAGTTATATGCGAAGCGCCATTCTTCTTCTGAAGGCAGGGGCTCGTTGTTCACTCCTTACGCTATAACCCTGCCTATAAACGCCGGCCTCATACGGCGCATGTTTGACGCCTTCAACAAGTCGGCGGAAGAGGAACGTCTGGCGGCTTTCAGGATAAATTCCTCCAGGGTTTACTCTTCAAGAGGAAGATTCGGCGGGATGAAAAATATGCTCGCCATGGGAGCTCCGGAAGAAACTGAAGACAAAATGATGGAAAGTCTGGATGTTGCGTCGCTTCGCGGCCCCGGGTCCGGGTTGGCAATGGCTAAAAGCGCCTCGCGGATGATGGCGCCGGCAAAAAATAAAAGCGATAAAAATGAGCCAGCGCCCGCTTCGCCAAGCCAGGAGACCGCTCCGGTGCAGGTGCGCAAGGATTTTTCCGAAACCGCGTATTTCAACCCCCAGCTTAAGGTCTTAAACGGAACAGGGAAGTTCTCTTTTGTAATCCCCGAGCGGCTAACAAGCTGGAAGGTGAGCTCCTACCTGATAACCAAAGACGTGAAGCGCGGGAAAGCCGAAGCTTTGACTGTGACAAAAAAAGACCTTATGGTCAGGCTTGATATACCGCGCTTTTTCCGGGAAGGGGATAAATCCGTTCTTACGGCGGTGGTAAATAATGAAACCGAGTCCGAGCTTTCGGGAGAAGTGGCCGTTTCAGTTACCAAAGACGGGGACCCCGTCGAAAGCGCTTTTGCGCTGACCGACCTTTCAAAACCATTTACCGTCAAGGCGCACGGCACCACCCCGGTTTACTGGGATATAGCGGCTCCGCTTGGCACCGGCGCTTATAAAGTGCGCGCCATCGTGCGCGCGGGCGCGCTTTCGGACGCGCAGGAAAACGATCTGCCCGTCCTTCCTTCAAGGGAGCGCCTTATAGCCACGCTGACCGCCATGCTTGACGGTAAGGTTTCAAAAGAGCTGACGCTCAAGGAGCTTCAGGAGGCCGACAGCAGCAGGATTATGGAGTCCATGCATCTGGAGGTTCAGCCGCAGCTTATACTTACGGTGCTAAACAGCCTGCCTTTCCT
Source organism: Elusimicrobiota bacterium (assembly GCA_003450815.1). Taxonomy (GTDB): domain Bacteria; phylum Elusimicrobiota; class Elusimicrobia; order Elusimicrobiales; family UBA9959; genus UBA9634. The sequence continues at coordinate 34,601 of DMES01000085.1, forward strand.
TGTTCATTATCCCTATGAATGCACTGAACAGCTGCTTAACCGCTATGTGCCGCTTGCGATAACAAACAGCTTCTATAACCGCTATCCTGAGCTTAAAGCCGCTGTCGCTAAGATCCCCAGGCGCGATACAAGAACGCCGGCCTGGGAGCGCGATAATCCGGTGAGGATGATGTCGCTCATGGAAACCCCCTGGGAAGAAACCTCCAAAGGAATAAAATCACGCTTGCCGGTTGTAGATATGCTGAGCCCTAAAACGGTGGCAGAGGAAAAAGAGGACGCAATAGCTAAGCTTAAGGCTTATCAGAATTCAGACGGCTCGTTCCCGTGGTTTCCCGGCGGGCACCCGGACCTTTATATGACGCTTTACGCGCTTGAGGGTTTGGCCGAAGCCGCCCGCTACAATGTGACCATACCTGAGGATGCGGCGAAAAGGGCGCTGAATTATGTGTTCGCCGAGATCCCGCGCCACATGAAAGCGGAGGAGGGAGAAACTTCTTTCATATTATATGCCGCTTATGTTGTAACTTCATTCCCGGAAAAATGGACGGAGCATCAAACCGCTAGGTCCTACGCCAAACTCTGGGCGGATTTCGCGGATAAGCATGCGAACGCTATGACGCCGTTCGGCAAGGCGTATGCGGCCTATGTCTATCACCGGCTGGGAGAGCGTGTTAAAGCGGAAAGCTATCTGGCACGGGCAATGGACGGTTCGCGCGAAGATGCAATAGCCGGCCTTTACTGGACGCCGGAAAAAATATCCTGGCTCTGGTACAACGACTCGGTGGAAAAGCACGCTTTCATACTGCGTACGCTGCTGGCGCTTAAGCCCAAAGACCCGCGCATCGGCGGCATGGTAAAATGGCTGCTTTTCAGCCGCAAGGCCAGCGAGTGGAAATCCACCAAAGCTTCCGCCGCGGCCATATATTCGCTGCTGGACGTGATGAAGTCCAAAGGCGCTTTTGATAAAGCGGAATCGTTTAAGATTAACTGGGCCGATACGCGGGATTCCGTGACGCTGCAGCCGTTCGACTGGGCCGGCAAGCCGCTGCGCTGGTCCAAATACGGTCGGGATATCACCGCGCGTGATGTGTCTGCTACAATAGAAAAGACCGGGCCTGGCCTCGCGTTCGCGTCGCTTACCGGCATATACACCACGAATAAGCTTGCCGGAGAATCTCCGTCCGGCATGATGAACATCTCGCGCAAATATTATCTGCGCGCGAAAGAAGGGACGGATTATGTGCTTAAGCCCTTGGTTTCCGGCGCTTCGGTCTCGGTGGGTGACCAGATAGAGGTGCAGTTAGCTATTACCACCAGGAGCCAGTTTGAGTATGTGCACATAAAAGACCCGCGCGGAGCGGGTTTCGAGGCGGAAGAGCTGCTGAGCGGCTGGAAGTGGGACCAGCTTTCGCGCTATGAGGAGCCAAGGGATTCCTTAACCAACTTCTTCGTGTCATGGCTGCCGCATGGCGAATACGTGCTGAAATACCGGGTCAGGCCCACGACGCCGGGTACCTACCGGATAGGCTCGGCGGTTATACAATCCATGTACGCCCCCGAATTCGCCGCCCATTCGAACGGCTTTATCCTTGAGGTTAAAAAATAGCGTTCCTATCCTTTGTTCTTTGTGCTTCTGTAGTTGCAAAGCTTGCTTTGCCTCTTCAAACCAATGATAGCGGTGGTTCCAAATGAGAAATTATGCCTGATAGGGAGCCGGCAAATTTCCCGCGCGCTCCAATACTTGTGTAGGTGCCGTTTCAGGGGCTATGCCCTTCAGACGGCCGGGACCGGGTTTTGGGGAAGACGGCCGGGGTCTTCCGCCGGCTGCGGAACGCGCCGGCCCGCATAGCGGTCCGGCTTGAACGGTCCTCGCCGTCCCCAATGATAGGGATTCGCTCCAGACCCCGGCCGTAAACCCTAAAAGGAGCGCGCAGAAAATCCGCCATCTCCACCTTTAAACAACATTTCCCCGCCCAGGCAAACAAATATCTTTATAGATGTTTAACAGGAACTGGGTTCGTCTATAGGGGACGTTGCTTAAACGCTTAAATGCGGTTCCTTAGCTGTTTTTAGTTGATTTTTCTGTTTGCTCGGGTCAACTCTTATTCAATTGCAATCGGATTTTAAATACTTTTCGGCATTTCGGTCGCCTTTTTCCGCCGCGGCTCGCCAATCCAGGCAGGCGCTTTTTTTATCGTTCAGCTTTAATTTCGCGATTCCCCGGTTAGTAAAAACCGTCGCCATGGCGGGATTGATGTTAATGGCGTTGTCATAGTCTTTAATAGCGTCATTGAATCGTTCCATGGCAAATAAGACCATCCCCCTGTAAAAATAAGAATCCGCCAGGTTCGGGTTAAGTTCAATGACTTTGTCGCAATCTTCCAATGCGCCTTTTAAATCATGTGTGACATATTTTATGAACCCCCGGCGTCCGTACGCCGCCAAATATTTTGGATTCAACTGAACCGCTTTTGAATAATCCTTGAGGATTTCGGGATAATTGCGATTTAATTTTTCCAAAGCCAGCCCCCGGTTATAATAGGGATCGGCAAAAGCCGGATCTTTTTTGATGCATTCTGAGAAATCAGCGATCGCTTCGCTGAAATTGTTTAAATAACATTGGGCAATTCCGCGGTCATTGCGCGTTATCACGGTGTCTTTTAAGGCAAGGGCAACATTATAAGCTTCAACAGCGCCTTTATAATCCTTATGCGCGATCTTTTCAAATCCTAAAGACGACCATGCATGGTAGACGTTGGGATGCTTGTTGGCGACATCAGTCCATAATGTCAGGCTGTCGGCCCAAACCCGGTTCCTTTTCCATGTTAACACAGAGAATGTGAGAACAGAGCAAAGTATCAGCAGATTCAATGGCAGCTTAAGCTTCGCGTTTTTGCTGACAAAAAAAACATAAAAATACCCCGCAATAAATGATAAACCGATATAGGGGATATATGAGTATCGGTCGGACACAATTGATGAGCCTACTGGCTTTATCTGTATTATGAGAATAATTGTGATCAGGTAAAACAAAAAACCGGAGATTAGGTGTTTTTTGTGAACGCCGGATTTGTAAATTCCATAAATAACCGCGACTATCAAAAGCGGCGCGAGATAATATTCTATCGGGAGAAATCCGTTCGATTTAGCCGGATAATAATACATGGCGCAAAGATTCAAGGGGGCAATCATTTTAATGACGTAAAAAACTATCGCGTAACTGGTCAGAAAAAATCTTTCATAAAAGTAAAATGTTTGTGTTATCGCCTCAAACTTGTTCTGAGTAAAGAGAAGAATGACGCCGAATATAATTGCAAGAATAAAAAACGGGATTTTTTCAATAATCGCTTTTTTGTTTAAAGCATCGCGCGAGTAATAATAATCCAGTAATATCAAAACTAGTGGAAGCGGTATCGCTGCGGGTTTTGATAATAATGAACAAATGAACAAAATGAGACAATAAAACAGGTGTTTTAACCGGAAAGAATCCTTTAGATAATTCAGGTAGCAAATCAACGAGCTCAGGAAAAAAAATGAATATAGCACATCCTTGCGTTCCGACAGCCATGCGACGGATTCGACGTGCATGGGGTGGATAGCAAAGATCAATGCGGCGATTGTCGATATTTTCTTTTCGCCGGCAAGCTTTTGAATAAAAATGAAAACTAGAATTACATTTAATAAATGAATAAAAAGGTTGGTGAAATGGAATGAAGCCGGATTTAACCCGAATAGCCTGTAATCAAAAGCATAGGTTAGCATTGTCAGCGGCAGGTAGCAACCCACGTACGCTTTTGAAAAAAATGTCCGGATGTTCTCGAACGCAAGCCCTCTGATGGCGATGTTATCGGTTATGTATTGATTATCGTCCCAGCAGGTGAGTATGCTGTTTTTTAAAGAATCACTGAAAACGATGATCGTCAGCAAAAGGATCGCCGATAGAATGAGGTAGTTGGTATAGGATTTTAAATTTGATTTTATGACATCGTTCCCGCCGGCAACAAGAGGGGTGTGTTTCTGATGCTTCTTCGTTTTAGCCATATTTACATCAGTATAATATAAAAGTTAGGTCGGTCTTGTGAAAGGTTTTAACCTGCCCTTGCGATGCCATAAAATACGACATAAAATCAGCCATGCCTGTTTCCAAAGCTTGATGCCGTTGTTCGCTGGGGGGTGGGTGGTGGGTGGTGGTGGGGTGGGATTACGTGGTGTCCAGCCAATTTGTAATTTCTTCTTCGGGGGGGGGACG
>DMES01000085.1:38985-96652 GCA_003450815.1 Elusimicrobiota bacterium
TTTTTTTTTTGGGGGGGGGGGGTCTTGGGAATTATCCGGGGAAGAAGCAGGTGGCGCCTGTTTCGGGAGGGCAGCCATTTCGGTGATGTTTTTTTCTATTTCAGCGATATTGCAGGGCTTCTTGAGGAAACGCACACGAGGATTTTCCGGCACCATTCTGCGTATCAGGCCGGTTACTATGGAAGAAAAAAAGATGACGGGAATAGCGGCTGTTTCAGGATGCTTGCGCAGTTCCTTGTAAACCTCCACCCCATTGGCTCCCGGCATGTTGAAGTCCATCGTTATTATGTCGGGAGTCAGTTTGAGCGCTTTCTCAACGCCGGAATTACCATCTATGGCTACGGAGACAGAGAAACCCATGGTCAAAAGATGATCTCTTAAGAGGGATGCGATTTCCTCATTGTCATCAATTATCAAAATGGATTTAGGCATGGGATAATTCTATAATATATCGCCTGGATGTAAAATAGGGCCGTGGGCGCGCAGTTGAAGCGCGGTTTGTTATTGTAATTCAGGTGTTTGAATATGGCTATTTCAAAAGCGCTGGAATTTAGGCATAAAGTAACGCCCGATGAGATAGACGGGCTTGGGCATGTGAATAATCAGGTTTATCTGGACTGGTTTCTTACTGCGGCCACAAGGCATTCCATGCTTGTCGGGTGGGGCATAGAGCGGATGCTCGCCGTGGGAGAGGGCTGGGTGATACGCCGCCATGAAATAGACTACCTGCTGCCGGTGAAACCGGAAGAAACTGTGCTTATGCGCACCTGGGTGGAAACAGCGGAGCGCGCCTCATCCGAGCGCCGTTACGAAATTCATAGGCTCTCCGATGGTAAAATGGCCTGCTGTGGGCGCACAATGTGGGTGTGGATAAATTATAAGACCGGCCGGCCCGGCCGCATACCACAGGAAGTCGTTCAGGCTTTCGCATCCTGGGACCCTGGAGGCCTGGGGATTGCAACTTAATATATCCCGCCCTGGCGGAGGGGAATAGGAACGATCCGTGGGCAAAGGGAAAGTGCTGCGCCGGGTTCAGAAGGCGGGAAGGAGCTGTTCGAACGCGTGGAAATATTCCGTTACCAGCTCGACATATCTCTTTGTTTCTTTGAAAGGCGGTACTCCGTTATATTTTCTTACATTGCCGGGCCCCGCATTGTAGGCGGCCAGGATGTTTGTGAAGCCGATGTCGCTTGTGTGGCATTTGGCAAAGCTTAAGGTATCCTGGGTTCCGAATTCCTTTTCAAGCACATTGAGATATTTTACCCCGTATTTTATGTTCACCTCAGGCGACCATAGCGCTTTGGGGTTTTTCAGGCCCAGGTATTTTGCTGTTGCCGGCAGCATCTGCATCAGGCCTACGGCCCCGCTGGGATTGTATGCCTTGGGATCGAAAGAGGATTCTTTCTGTATTACGGCAAGTATGAGGTAGATGCTAACATCCTGGGCGGTCGCCTCTTTTTTTACTATCTCAAAATAGGGTATCTTTTTCGGTTTTGATGAGCGTGGGGTTTTTGAGCGGGTTTCGTCAAATAGATCGAAAAGTTCCGCGCCGGGTTCATGCTCCGCGTCCGGCTTTACCAGAAAGGCGTCTTCGGCCGGTAACTCCGTGCTTTTGCCTGTGGCGGGCGCGATAGGTTGCGGTACGGGGGTGGACGCCTGCAAGTCTGTTTCGGGGGAGAATCCCGGCAATTCATCAACAGCCCGGCTTTGCGCTGAAGCCGGGGCGGTTATAAAGACAAGCAGTAACAGTTTTAGCGTCGCGGACATAATCCTTTCCATAGATATTATATGTGCAATGGCTTGACTTGTCAAGGCCTTGAGGCAATCGGTTTTGCCTTGTTGTCGGGGCCGGATTTTTCGGGTTAGCGTAATGGGCTATTTGCTAAAATATACCTGGTATCCGGTTTGGAGGCTACTATGAGAATTGCAAAAAGACTTTTCCTGTTCATGGCAGTGAATGTGCTTATCCTGGTGACGCTGTCTTTCACCCTGAATATTCTGGGTGTGCGGCCCTATTTGAGCATGCGCGGCATAGATTATAATTCGCTCATGATTTTCTGCCTTGTGTGGGGCATGGGGGGGGCTTTTATTTCGCTCGGCCTCTCAAGGATTCTGGCCAAATGGATGATGGGCGTTCAGGTTATTGATCCAGGCACTTCCGACCCCGCTATGGCTTCGCTGGTACAGACGGTCCACAACCTGGCGAAGGCCGCTGGGCTGCCTAAAATGCCGGAAGTGGGGTATTACAACAGCCCCGAAATAAACGCCTTTGCGACAGGTCCCACCAAAAGCCGCGCGCTGATTGCCGTGTCAGCGGGGCTTCTTGAGAATATGGATCGTGAGCAGCTGGAAGGCGTATTGGGCCATGAAATTTCCCATATCGCCAACGGTGACATGGTAACCATGACGCTGCTTCAGGGCATAATAAACGCTTTTGTGATGTTCCTTGCGCGCGTTATTGCCTTTTTTATAACCCGCTCAAAGGACGGGGAAAAATCAAGCCCCTGGATGAATTATCTTATAGTCATGGTCCTTGAAATAGTGTTAAGCGCTTTCGGTATGATAGCGGTAGCCGCATTTTCAAGATGGCGTGAGTTCCGTGCCGATGCCGGCAGTGCGCGTCTTGCGGGCAGGGAGAAAATGATAAACGCTCTTGAGGCGCTCCGCAGGACCGCGCAGTACGCGGACCTGTCCGGCAATTCTTCCGTCGCTGCCATGAAAATCGCCGGCAAGCCGAAACGGTTCTTCGGGCTTTTCGCTACGCATCCGCCGCTTGAGGCGCGGATTGAACGCCTGAAAGCGGCGGTTTAAGCGTTGCAAATTCCCCGCTTTTTCCGCAGAACAAAGTATATAAACTGATTCCTTTAATTTCCAGTTTGTGGCTTGAAAATGAAAAAAAAGAAAGTACAGGCAGATCATTTCAAAGACCTAGACGCTCGAGTGCGCGAGCAGTCGGAACTTGAAAAACATAGGTTTCATCAGGGAAACAGGGTTTGGGAACGCACGGAAGAGTTGAAAGCCGTTTTTGATAAAATTCCCATGCTGATGATACTGCTGGATGAAAATCGTAAAGCGGTTTGGGTAAACACCGGCGGGGAGTATAAAATACGCGCCGGGTCCGGGCGGAAATTTTCAGGCGGTCTTATCGGCGAAGTCCTTAAATGCCTTAATTCCGCGGAGGGGCTTTGCGGCGGCGGCCAGAAGTGCGGGATTTGCGACATAAACAGTGCCGTAACAGGGGCCATGGAGCGCGGCAGCCAGGTTTTACGCAAGGAGGTTTCTCTCGAAATTAACGGTGAGGGGGGGCTTGAAAAAAAAGACTATCTATTTTCCACAGCCATAATAAAGATCAGCGGGCAAAAGCGCCTCCTCCTTTGCCTTGATGATATATCATCGCAGAAGTTGACCGAGGATGCCCTGCGCCGTGCCGAAGAATTCGGACGGTTGATACTCTCCTCAGCCAGCGACGGTATAATAGCCGTTAACTCCGCGGGCCGCGTTCTTTTTATGAACGAAGCCGCACAAAAAATGCTTGGCTGGACGCTTGACGAATTAAAAGGCAGGGAATTGCACCCTGTAATCCACCATACCAGAACGGATGGCAGCGCTTACCCGGTTGATTATTGCCCTATGTTTCTCGCTTACACCAGAAAACTTGAGAGTGTAACTGATGACGAATTGCTTTGGCGCAGGGACGGCACCAGTTTTGCCGCGCAATACTCCGCGGCCCCCATGTTTCGTAATGGTTTTGTAAGCGGGGCTGTAATCGCTTTCAGCGATATCACTGAAAGGAAAAAGCTTGAGGAATCAAAGGAATTCCTTGTGAATTCCATAGTCCACGACCTGAAAAATCCGCTTACCGCCATTACCAGCGCCGTGTCTCTGCTGCTGGAAACGCCGGTATTAAAGCCGGAAAAAGAGCAGAAAGATGTTTTTGACATTATCAGCAGGGGCAGCGAGGAAATGAAAAACATGGTGTCTGATATCCTGGATGTAAGCCGTATGCGCGAGGGGAAACTCGGGCTTTCGCTTAAGGCGCTTGATATGGGCTCCATGCTTTCAGATGCGGCCGGACGGCTTAAACCCATGGCTGATACGGAGGGCAAGGTAATAAAAACCCGCGCCTGGGCCGGGCTTGCCCCTGTAATGGCGGATGAGCAGTTGCTGCTGCGGGTTTTGGGGAATTTACTTGTAAACGCGCTTAAATTTTCATCCGCAGGCGCAGTTGTGGAAGCTTCAGCGCGCTTGTGGCTCCATCCGCCGGAGGTGCGCTTTTACGGACCTAATGCCATGCTGGTGTCGGTGGAAGACAAGGGCCGCGGCATTGCTCCGGATCAACTGGAACTGATTTTTGATAAGTTTATCCAGACGGGCGCCGCGGCCGACAAAAAATGGGGCGGCAAGGGCTTGGGGCTCACTTTCTGCAAAATGGCGGTGGAGGCTCATGGCGGCCGTATATGGGCCGAGAGCGAGCCGGGCAAAGGAAGTACTTTTTATTTTACCCTGCCGGTGTCTCCGGCCGGCCGGAAAACGGATTTAGGTTGAGCCGGTAATCGGCGCCCGTTCCGGGCAATGATATAATTCTTAAAAACATCAGGTTTTTTATGTGCGGAAGATACTCACAGACTTTTGAACTTGCCGAAGCTATAAAGCGCTTTTCCCTGAAATCGCCTCCGTTCAATTGTAAGCCGAGCTATAACATAGCTCCCGGCTCTATGGCCCCTGTTGTTTGCGCAGGCGGGATGAAACTGTATAAATGGGGCTTTATCCCCTCCTGGGCGGCTAAAAAACCTTCTTCCGGCTACGCCGGTCAGATCGGGAATGTTTTCCGTCTGCCGCTTTTTTCCGCAGGTAATCCGCTTGAAAGCAAGTTTTCCGGCATTGAAAGCGCCGGGCAGTCTGAAAGCGGGCCCGATAGGGAGGGGTTTATAAACGCGCGTGCTGAGGGCATAGCTTCGCGGCCGGTTTTCAGGAATGTGTTTTACAAAAGCCGCTGCCTGGTGCCTTGCGACGGCTTCTACGAGTGGCAAAGCTCCGCTGGCGCAAAAATACCATATCGTTTTGAAATGCGCGATAAAAGCCTGTTTGCCATAGCAGGGGTTTATGAAGAATCCACCGGCACTTACGCGGTTATAACGGCCGCGGCCAACGCTTTGGTTCGCGCCATCCATCACCGCATGCCGGTTATTATTGAGAAGCGGCATGAGGCGCTGTGGCTTGACCCGAAGATGAGGGACAGTGAAACTTTGCTGCCGCTCCTGCGTGGTTATGACTCGTCCCTTATGCACGGCTATCGCGTCTCCGACCTGGTAAACGATCCGAAGAATGACTCTCCAGACTGTCTGAAGCCTGTGGAGCAGTAACCTGGAATTTCCGTGGATATTTTTGTCCGCAAGTTTCTTGATGATAAATAATTCTGATCGTGATTTCAGGGTTAATATGGCAAAAAACCGCTTTCGCCCGCTTCTGGTTTTCCTTGAGGTCTTTCTGGTTTTTTCGTTTTTAACGCGAGTGGCACTTGTTGTGACGGCCTGGAGCGAATTGACCGGCGGCGTTTCCGGGCTTTTTAAAATATTCGCCGCCGGTTTTTTCTACGACCTGGCCGCCGCCTCCTACGCGCTCATCCCGCTTGTTCTTTACCTTCTTTTAGTGCCGCAGATGATTTACGCGCACAAATATCACAGGTATTTCATTTGCTCGCTGTTTTTTGCCGCCGCCTTCCTGCTTGCCTTCAACTGCGCGGCGGAGTATTTCTTTTTTTATGAATTCGGTGTGCGTTATAATTTTATAGCCGTAGATTACCTGGTTTACACCCATGAAGTGGCCGGCAATATCAGGGAGTCGTATAATCTGGCGTTCATATTGCCCGCTTTGGCTGTTATAGCTGCGGCGGCGTTGTTTGTGTGGCGCGGCGCGCTTGCGCGTTCTCTACAGTCGGTAACGCTCTTTAAAAAGCGGTTGCCTCCGGCCCTTACGCTTCTTGCCGTTCCGATGCTGTTTTTTTTTACAGTGGACGCACGGTTTTCCAAAATCTCCTCCAATGAATATGTGAATGAACTGGCGCTAAACGGCCTTTACGCTTTCGGTTCGGCTTTTATCAACAACGAGCTGCCCTATGACAAATTCTACGCTACCGCCGATATTGACGGATCGTTTTTGAAAGTGCGCCGCGCGCTAAGCGTTTCCGGAGATGTCCTTACGGCCGAGCCGAGAGACATAAAAAGGCCGATTAAGGCCGAGAGGCGTTCCAGAAAACTGAATGTTATAGTGCTTGTGGAGGAAAGCCTGAGCGGGGAATATATGAAAGCTTTAGGCGCGGCAGAAGGCAGCTATACGGTTGCGAACCTGGACGCCATGGCTTCCAAGTCCATTTTCTTTAACAGGCTTTACGCCACCGGCACGCGCACCGTGCGCGGGCTTGAGGCGATTACTCTTTCCATACCGCCTCTGCCGGGTACTTCCCTGATAAAGAGGCCGGATAACGGCGGATTTTTTTCATGGGGTTCGGTGATGGCCGCAAAGGGTTACGAAAACAAATTTATTTACGGCGGGAACGGCTATTTTGACAATATGAACGCGTTCTTCCGCAAAAACGGCTTCGGCATAGTTGACCGGGCGGATTTTACCAGGAATGAAATAACATTTGCCAATGTATGGGGTGTCTGTGACGGCGACCTCCTGTCTAAAACGCTTTCCGAAGCCGATAAAAGCCATGCCGCGCGCAAGCCGTTCTTTTATATGGTGATGACCACTTCAAACCACCGGCCCTTCACCTATCCGGCGGGAAAAATAGACATACCGCCCTCCGCCCAAAGCAGGCGCGGAGCGCTCAAATATGCCGACTACGCTATAGGCGAATTTTTAAAAGAAGCGGGTGAAAAGCCCTGGTTTAAAGACACTGTTTTTGTCATTACCAGCGACCACTGCGCCAATTCAGCCGGCAAGGCCGAAATCCCGGTGCGCAATTACCAGATACCGCTTTTAATCTATTCTCCGGGCAATATAAAGCCGGCGCGGGTTGATACTCTGGCGAGCCAGATAGATATAGCTCCCACGGTGCTTGCCCTGCTGGGTTTCAGTTATGAAAGCGTTTTTTTCGGCAGGGATATGATGCGCGCCCGTGAGGGCAGGGCTTTCCTGTCAACCTACCAGAAACTCGGTTACCTTAAGGACGGTAAATTGGCTGTGCTCGGGCCCAAAAAGTATCTTAGAGCTTATTCCTGGGATGAGCATGCACAGTCGTTGTCCGATATCAAGCACGCGGAACTTGAAAACGAAGCAGTGGCTTTCTACCAGACCGCTAACTACATCTATAAAAACCGCCTTAATCGGCTGAAATAGTTCTACAAAAAATCAGCTAAAACCGATTATCGCAGCATTCGCGGAAAAGCTGCTTCAGGAAAAAGCCGCGTTGGTTAAATCGTAACCCGAATTCTGCAAGTTCAAGGTTATTCTCATTAAAAATAGAAAAAAACCCGCCGGCCTGAGCTTCAGGCCGGCGGGTTTTTTAGTGGTTTGCTTTTAGTTTAAAAGTTCCGCGCCTAGGATGTAATCCATTTTCGGAAAATCCTTTTTCAAGTAGGTGTTTCCTTCCATCTGCGTGCGGCCCTGGTCGGGGCCCATGCCGGACGGGGCTCCCTCGCCGTAGCCGGAGTAAATGCTTTCCACCACATCCATGCCGGAGGTGATTTTGCCGAACGGTGAGAACCCCATCCCGTCCAGGCGTGTGTTATCGCCATAGTTTATGAACATCTGTGTGGTGCGTGTGCCAGGGCCGGCCATGGCGTAAGAAACATAGCCTTTTTTATTGGATTCTTTTACGGGGTCATCTGGGATATTGGCTACGCGCCAGGCGGCGCTGACCGAAGGGTCGCCGTGTATGCCGAACTGTACCATGAAGCCGGCAATAACACGGAAGAAGGCGATATCGCTGAAAAACCCCCCCTTTACCAGGTTGTAGAACCTGTCCGCACCCAGCGGCGACCACGCGCGGGTCGCTTCCAGCGTAAAATCTCCTTTGGTGGTGGTAAATTTTACTTTAAAGGTTTCGGGGGCTTTGGCGTTAGCGAGCGCCGGATTTTTAAGGTTTGCCATGTCGGGTGTTGTCTCCTGTGTTTTTATTTCCGGAGCTGTTGCCCCGGGCTGTGCGGTTTCCTGAACTTTTGGAGCGCAAGAAGCGGCGAAAAGTGCCGCGAAAACAAGCGTCAAGTTTTTGGCTCTCATATTTTACCTCCTATTAGGTGGAATAAATATTATAATAAATATGGGATTTGAATTCCGTTGAATTTTTGTTGAAAGATTTGTGATTACTGTTTTTTGGGTATAACAATAATAGCAGGGAGGATAAAATGATAAACATAAAAAGAACACTGTTCGCCGCGGCGGCGCTGGCAATGCTTGCCGGGTCCGTTCAGGCTGCGGATAAGAAAACAGCTGCTAAAAAGCCGGAAGCTGCTACGCTGGAGAACCTGCAAACAGCTTTTAACGGCGCGTCCAATGCAAAATCCCGTTACGAAGCCTTTGCGGTTAAGGCGGACGCGGAAGGCTACGCCGGAGTGGCAAGCCTGTTCAGGGCCATGGCGGTATCAGAGGGCATATCCGTCGTGAAACAGGCCAAAGCCATAGAAGCGCTTGGTGCCGCAGCCGTGGCGGATATAAAGCTGCCTGTGGTAAAGTCGACCAATATGAACCTGAAAGAGGCGCGTAAAAACACGAACAATGACAGCAAGAAAATGTACCGCGCTTTCATTAATAAGGCTGTGGCCGACAAGAACGATAAAGCCGTCATGAGTTTTAAGGGCGCGCAAGCCACGCAGGCAAGCCACTCAAAACTTATTCTGCAGGCCCTTATCAAGCTTGGTGACTGGAAGGCGAAAAAAAAGTTTATCGTCTGTCAGACCTGCGGGTATACCACAGACGACATGACTATTAAGCTTTGCCCGGAATGCACACAGCCTCGCGAGCAGTTTAAGGAAGTGGAATAAGAATTTTTGCCGCAAAAATTCTTGCCACCCAAAAGTTCACATAAGCCCAATTCGTCATTCCGGCGCAAGCCGGAATCCAGGAATATCGATGACACTGGACCCCGGCTTTTGCCGGGGTGACGTCAAGTACTTCACCAGAACGATGAAAAAAATACCGCTTTTTATCTTTCCGGCTGGAGTAATTGCGGCAGTCGGGCTCTGGCTTTTCAATTCACTTAATTCCCGCGGGGGCAGCCTGTTTGAAGATTCAGCCGGACGCCTGCTGGCTTTTGGGCGCCTGGCCGGCATATTGGCTTCTTTGGGCATACTGGCCCAGTTGCTGCTGGTTTCGCGCGTGAAATGGGGCGAGCCGCCGTTCCGCCCCGGCCGCCTTATAAGCGTTCATCATTTTGAGGGTCTGCTTATCCCGCTTGTGCTTTTGCTGCATCCGGTACTTGTGGTAATGTCTTCCGCGGTTCAAAACGACCTGTCTTGTTTTGCCCAGTGCCGGGATATGCTCGGCTGGGAAGATATTCCGGCGGCGGTAGCTGGGATGCTGATCGTTTTAGCCGCTGTTTTAATGTCCCTCGGGCCGGTGAAAAAACGGCTGAGTTACAAAGTCTGGCGCGGATTCCATCTGCCGCTTTACGCGGCGCTCGGCCTTTTCATCGTCCATCAGCTTGAGTTGGGTGGGGATATCAACGGTAATTTCTATTTTGCGGCGGTCTGGTATGCCTTATACGGTTTTGTGCTGCTTACGCTCGTCTGGGGCCGCTTTATAAATCCGTTCCGGCTCGCCCGCCGGCAGGGACGGGATGGTTCTTAACTTTTTTATTTAGAAGCGGCCTGTTTCTTTTTATGCCTTATGTATTCTATCACGCCGGGCAGGACTGAAATAATTATGATGGCGAATATCACCAGCGTGAAGTTCTTCCTGACCACGGGGATATTGCCGAAGAAATAGCCGGCCGAAGTGACCGTTAGCACCCACAACAGCGCCCCAGCCACATTATAGGCCAGGAATTTAGCGTAGCTCATGGCTCCCACACCGGCCACAAAAGGGGCGAACGTGCGCACTATGGGCACAAAGCGCGCGATAATGATTGTCTTGCCGCCGTATTTCTCGTAAAATTCATGGGTTTTCTGAAGGTATTCTTTCCTGAATATCCGTGAATCCTTGTAATTAAAGACCTTGGGCCCCATATAGTGGCCCATGGTGTAATTCATCGTGTCGCCGAGTATGGCCGCGACGGAAAGAAGGGCAAGGGTATTGGAAAGGTCAAGCGAACCCAGGGCGCAGAAAGTCCCGATGGCGAACAACAGCGAGTCACCGGGCAATATGGGGAATATAACAAGGCCGGTCTCGCAAAATATTATGGCGAAAAGTATAAGGTAGGTCCAGTTGCCGAAATCATGTATTACTATGGGCAGGTATACATCAAGGTGCAGCAGGATATCTATGAATTTAAGCGCGAGCTCCCAAAGGTTTTGAATAATTTCCATAAGCAAGATGTAAATGGTATCAAAATACCGCGCGGTGGTAAAATCTCCGGGAGAACCCTGTATTAAGGAAAACGGAATCCTAGCACGCTTTTTATATTATAATCAAAGAGGCGGGCAGTATGTATGGAGAAAATTCTTTTGCACGGAGGACCAGATGAAAATAAACAAGAAAGTTGAAGAGGCAATAAACAAGCAGGTTAACGCCGAGTTCTATTCGGCCTATCTTTATCTCGGCATGTCGGCGAGCTGTACCGGGATGAACCTGAAAGGCATGGCCAACTGGCTTTACGTGCAGGCCCAGGAGGAAATGACCCATGCTATGAAGTTTTACCGCTTTGTGCTTGAGCGCGGCGGCGGCTCAAAATTTCCGGCCATAGAGGGTGTGCGCGCCGATTGGAAAACCCCGCTTGAGATGTTCACCGCCGCCTACGAGCATGAGCAGAAGGTTACCGCCATGATCAACAATATAGTGGATATCGCGCTGGCCGAGCGCGACCACGCAACCGCCAGCATGTTAAACTGGTTTGTGGACGAGCAGGTGGAAGAGGAAGCCAATTCCTCGGAGATAGCCGATAAGCTGAAGCTTATCAACGATTCAAAGGAAGGCTTGTTCATGCTGGATAAGGATCTTTCCGCGCGGGTTTTTGTGGACAGCACTCAGCCAGCAGGCGGCGCTCAGGGATAAGAGCTGCAAAACACGGGGCAGGCGGCGTCAACGCCGCCTGCCCCTGTAATTTCAGTGCAGAACAAAAAATGACGCGCTGTCAGGCTTACTTGATTTGCTTTGTTTGCCTGCTGATATGTGCCCAGGCGCCTTTTAGTTCTTTTTTTAGGTGCTTTATTTCTGCGGCGCCAACTTTTTCAATTCTCTCGTAGCGCGCGGCTGCTTCCTCAACCAAATTGTAGTAGGCTTCCTTGTTCACTTCCTTCAATTCTTTCATCTTTTCAAGTATTTCGCCTTTCATCTTAAGCGTCCAGGCGGCTATTTTTTTCTTGTTCTTCTGACCGCGTTTCCCCGTGAGAAAATATGCCCCCGCCGCGGCTATTGCCGCCAGCACTATGCCCGCGCCTATCAATTTTTCTGATTTTTTCATTATGCCTCCGTAGTATGGTCCCCGTTTTCCCAGTCTGTTAATGATACAAAAGTTTTTCAACTTCCCGCGCTATGTTTTCGGGCGTCAGGCCGAAGGCTTCATATATCTTTTCGGCTGGGGCGGACTTGCCGAAGGTTTCAATGCCTATCGCTTCGGCGCCGCCGGCTATATCCTTCCACCCCTGCGTTCTGCCTGCTTCCACCGCTAATTTCGGCAGGCCGGGTTTCAGCACGGAGTTTTTGTATGACTCGTCCTGCAGGTTGAAAATCTCCGCTGAAGGCATTGATACCACTTTCGCCGCTACGCCGCGCGTTTTTAATATTTTTGCCGCTTCAAGCGTCAGGCTGACCTCCGAGCCGGTGGCGATAAGTTCCACGGCGGGGGACGGGCCCCCGTCGTCAAGCGCGTAGGCTCCGCGTTTTACGCCGGCTTTAATTTTGTCGGCGTAAGCGGACAAAACGGGCAGTTTCTGCCTTGAAAGCGCCAGACATACCGGCCTGTTCAGCCGGAGGGCCGTTTCCCAGGAATAAAAGGTCTCGTAGGCGTCCGCTGGCCGGAGCACTGTCAGGCCGGGTATCAGGCGCAGGCTCATCAAGTGCTCTACCGGCTGGTGGGTCGGGCCGTCTTCCCCTACGCCGATGCTGTCGTGCGTGAAAACGAAAATGGAGGGAATCCCCATAAGCGCAGCCAGGCGTATGGAGGGGCGCATATAATCCGAGAATACCAGAAAGGTGGCGCCGAAGGCCCGCAGCCCGCCGTGCAGGACCAGGCCGTTTACAATGGCGCCCATGGCGTGTTCCCTGATGCCGAAATGCAGGGTCCGCTCCGGTTCAGCGGTAAAATCCGTTTTTGTGGACGGAGAGAGATCTGCCGAGCCGCCTATAAAATTAGGCAGCTTTGCCGCCAGCAGGTTTATGGCTTTATGCGAGGCCTCTCTGGTTGCGGCGGGCTTCTCAAAGCCTGCGCTTTCGGGCGAAAGCAGATCTTCCGGCAAGGTGCCGTCCAAAAAGGTTTTGAGCAGGGCGGCCTTTTGCGGGCAGGCTGACTGGTGGGCTTCCACCAGCTTAAGCCATTTATTGCGCGCCCTGTTCCCTTTGGCCGCCAGTGCCTTAAAATGCGCTTCCACTTCCTGCGGCGCGGTGAAAGGCGGTATTTGCGGCCAGCCCAGGTTTTGCTTTGTTGACAGGACTTCGTCTTTTTTCAGCGGTTCGCCGTGCACGCCGCATTTATCCTGTTTGGGACTAGCGAAACCTATGTGCGTTTTTGCGATGATGAGCGAGGGCTTTTGCGTTTCTTTTTTTGCTTTCCTTATGGCTCTGTCAAGCAGCTCCAGGTTATTGCCGTCGGCTACTTCCAGGGCCTGCCAGCCCTGCGACTGGAACCTTTTTTTTATATCCTCCGTAAAAGCCAGGTCCGTGCAGCCTTCTATGGTTATGGAATTTGAGTCATAAAGGCAGATAAGCTTGCCGAGTTTCAGGTGCCCGGCGAGTGACGCGGCTTCGTAGGAAATCCCCTCCATCAGATCCCCGTCGCCAACGAGAGCATAGGTATAATGATCAATAATTTTGTTCTCTGGACCGTTAAGGAGTTCGGAGAGTTTCTTCTCAGCCAAAGCCATGCCTACGGCGTTAGCAAAACCCTGCCCCAGAGGCCCGGTGGTGGTTTCAACACCGGCAGTATGCCCGAACTCAGGGTGGCCGGGTGTGCGGCTGCCAAGCTGCCGGAAATTGCGCAGATCCTCTAGCGTAAGACCCGCGCCGTAAAAATACATAAGCGAATATAAAAGCGACGAGCCGTGGCCAGCCGAAAGCACGAAGCGGTCCCGGTCAAACCAGTCGGGATTTTTTTGGGAATATTTTAGATGCCCGGCCCAAACAGCGTAGGCAAGCGGGGCCGCGCCAAGAGGCAAGCCAGGATGGCCGGAATTGGCTTTTTCAATCATATCAATGGAAAAAACGCGAAGCGCGTTAACGCATTTTTGGTCAATATCGGTGAATTTCATTGTATTCGCTCCAGATGTTGTTAATTTAGAAGTCAGATGTCAAAAATCAGAATCCTCTTTTTTTCTGCCTGTTAATCGGTAACTTGTGACTTGTGACCTGAGACTGTATCTTATACGCCTGCAGGGCTATAATTGTCTTTGAGTCTCTTATTCCCCCGCGCTCCAGCATGGCCCAGGCTTTTTTAAAGCTGAGTATTTCCATTTTCAAAAACTCATCTTCGTCCGGTCTCGCCCGGCCATGTTTGATGCCGGAGGCCAGATAGATACGCAGTAATTCATTGGAAAAAGCCGGGGTAGGCCAAAAATCCAGCAATGGTTTTATGGTTTTTGCGGTGCAGCCGGTTTCCTCTTTAAGTTCGGCTCTGGCCCGCTTAAGCGGGGAATCTTTGAGGGGATGCAATTTGCCCGCCGGTATTTCAAGAGTCACGCGGCCTACCGGGTAGCGGTATTGCCGCACAAAAATCAGCCGGCCGTCGTCAAGCACCGGCAGCACTGCCACCGCGCCCGGGTGTTCCAGAAACTCGCGCGTGGCCTTCCTGCCGTTCGGCAGCGAGACTTCGTCCACCCGCAGGGCCACGGCATTGCCGCGGTAAGCGTAAACTTTCCTGTATTGTTTCTCAATCAGGCCCGTGTCGCTTCCTGAAAGGCGTTTTTGCAACATGATTAAATTATATAAATTAAACCGCAGTCGCTGGTTGAGGCTGCAAGTCAAATACAAGAATATCACGGAAGCGCAAGTTTAAACTATTTTTGTATCCTCTTGTGACATGTGACTTGTGACAGCAAAAGCCTGGGTTTTGCTATTTAATTTCCGGCTTATCCCGCTTAATTTATATAATTGTAATTAAATGCAATCAGGCGATTTTATCCATTTACACAATCATTCGGAATATTCCCTGCTGGACGGCATGCTGCGCATTACTGACGGGGAGGGGCATCCGTCCGAATTTCTGAAAATGCTGGCCGATAAAAAGACTCCGGCGCTTGCCATTACCGACCATGGCAATATGTACGGGGCTATGGAATTCTATTTTACCGCCCGTCCGCTTAACCTGAAGCCCATAATAGGCTGCGAAGTATATACCACACTCGGCTCAAGGCTTGCCAAAGATAAAAGCACGACCCGCAAAGATAACGGCCACATGACGGTGCTGGTCAGGGATTTCAGGGGTTATCAGAACCTGATGCGGATGGTTTCAAAAAGCTTCACTGAGGGGTTTTACCACGATCCCAGGGTGGATAATGAATTGCTCTCTCAGTATCACGAGGGTCTGGTGTTCCTTTCCGGCTGTCTCAAGGGGCATGTGGCCAGAGCCTGCGCGGCGGGTAAAGTGGATGAGGCCGTCAAAATCGCCTGCGAGTACCGCGATATTGTGGGCGCCGGCAATTTTTATCTTGAGCTCATGGACCACGGCATACCGGAGGAAACCGAGGCGCTAAAAAATCTTCTTGAGGTGGCTAAAAAAACCGGTCTGCCGGTTGTCGCCACAAACGACTGCCATTACCTTAAAAAAGAGGATTGGGAGGCTCATGACGCGCACATCTGCATTTCCACCGGTTCGCAGGTAAACGATCCCGACCGCATGCGCATGAGCACCCACGAATTGTATTTCAAGAGCCAGGAAGAAATGGTCAAGCTTTTTTCACATACTCCGCAGGCCGTTAAAAACACCCTTGAAATAGCGGCGCAGTGCGACCTGAAAGTGGACACAGGTAAATTTTATCTGCCCGTTTTTAAAATTCCGCCGGAGTATGAGAAATACAATGCCGACGGTAAAAGCGAGGGGGATTTCCACTATCTGAAAGATTTGTGCGAGGCGGGGCTTAAAAGCAAAGTTCCCGGCGCCGGAGAAGCTTACCGGAAACGGCTGGGCTATGAGCTTGAAGTTGTAAAAAGAATGGGGTTCTCCAGCTATTTCCTGATAGTAATGGATTTTATCCAGTACGCCCGGGCGAACGCTGTTCCTGTCGGGCCCGGCAGAGGCTCGGGCGCGGGCTCGCTTGTGGCTTTTACCCTTGACATAACCCGGGTTGATCCGCTTGTAAACGGCCTGCTTTTTGAAAGATTCTTGAACCCGGACCGTAAAAGCATGCCCGATCTGGATATTGACTTTGCCGACGACGGCAGGGAAAAAGTGGTGGAATACGTCAGGCAGAAGTACGGCGTCGCTAATGTGGCCAATATCATAACGTACGGCACAATCAAATCAAAAACCGCCGTGCGCGATGTGGGGCGGGTGATGAATATTTCCCTTACCGATGTGAACGCCATCTGCAAGCTTATTCCGGATGGGGAAACTCTTTATCAGGCCGTAAACACTTCGGTTGAGATGAAAGAATGCGCCCAGAAAGACCCGAAGGTTAAGAAGATGTTTGAAATCGCAGTAAAAATTGAGGGTTTAAGGCGCCACACCGGGGTGCATGCGGCGGGCGTGCTGATAACCAAGGAAGAACTCACCAATTACACTCCGCTGTCAAACCGCAACACCAGAAATGTCCTCACCAGTCAGTACGACGGCAATATGCTGTCCAGGCTGGGGCTTCTGAAGGTGGATTTTCTCGGCCTGCGCACCCTTTCTATTATAGAAACCGCTTCAAAACTGATAAAAGACAAGGATAAGGATTTTGATATTTACGCCATAGCTCTTGACGACGAAAAAACCTTTCAGTTGCTGTGCGACGGCCGCACCACTGGCGTGTTCCAGCTGGAATCAGAAGGGATGAAAAAGCTGATAAAGGGTCTCAAACCATCACAGTTCAGCGATATTTCGGCGCTGGTGGCTCTTTACCGCCCTGGTCCGATACAAAGCGGAATGCTTGAGCAGTTCGTCGACCGCAAGCATGGCCGCAAAAAAATAGTTTACGACCATCCGCTGCTTGAGCCGATACTTAAAGACACCTACGGCACCATGGTTTATCAGGAACAGGTGATGGAGATTTCAAAGAGACTGGGCGGATTCACCCCCGGTGAGTCCGACGGATTGAGAAAAGCTATGGGCAAAAAAAATGCCGAGGTTATGGAGGAGGCGCGGGCTAAATTCATAGAAGGCGCCAAAAAGAAGGACATTTCACAGAAACTATCCACCAAGGTTTTCGACCAGATGGCGCAGTTCGCCGGCTACGGGTTCAATAAATCGCATTCTGTCGCCTATGCGCTGGTGGCTTACCAGACTGCCTGGCTTAAGGCGAATTATCCCGTGGAATACATGTCCGCCATTCTGACCAGTGAAATAGGCAAAAGCCCCATTGGCGCAGATGATAAGGAAAATAAGCTGGTCACCTATGTGGGCGAAGCCCAGGATATGGATATAGAGATCCTGGGCCCGGACGTTAATTGTTCTGTCGGGTTCTTTTCTACGGAGGAGCGTTCCGGCAAGCCGGCCTTGCGCTTTGCCCTGACGGCTGTGAAAAATGTGGGGGAGGGAGTGGTTGAAGCTTTGGTTTCTGAAAGGTCCAAAAACGGGCTTTTTAAGTCTTTTGAAGAATTTACCATGCGCGCCGATTCAAAGCAGCTCAATAAACGGGTAGTTGAATCCCTCGCAAGGGCCGGCGCTTTTGACTGTCTGTTCCCGGCCAAGGAGGCTCCGCAGTCGCGCACGCGCGCCATAGAAGCTGTGGACGCATTCGTGGCGGGGCCCGGCCGTCCGGTCCGCGACGCAAACCAGGACATGCTGTTCGCTCCGCAGGAGCCGCTCGGGTTTGCCGCTGAAAAAGGCAGGATAGCGCATGTTTTAAGCGAGCACGCCATACTGAAACATGAAAGGGAGGTACTGGGCTTTTATTTTTCAGGCCACCCGCTCAATAGTTATCGCCGTCAGATAAGCATGATGGCTAATTCAACCGTGGAAAAAGTTTTAAACGGCGGTTTTGAAGAGGGCACCATGGTGCGCGTGGCCGGCATAGTGTCACAATTTAAACCCCTGCAGACCAAAAAAGGCGAAGCCATGGCCAAAATGGAAATAGAGGATCTGAGCGGCAATATAGGTGTATGCCTGTTTCCAAGAAAATATGCCGTTTTCGGCCCGCAGATGTCGCTTAATAAAGTGGTTGTGGTGGCGGGGAAGGTGCAAAAATCCAATTTCGGGGAGAACGCTTTTGAACTGGTGGCGGAAGAGGCCATGGGTCTTTATGAGGCCATGAACAAGTGGGGTAAAAATCTGCTGGTGAATCTGCCGGAAGGAATGCTTTTTGACGAGAAACAGCTTTCGGAACTTAAAAGCGCCCTTGGTAAAAGCCATGGCTGTTGCCCGGTTTATTTAAGGGTTCAGACCAAAGCTAAAAATGCTTATGTGATAGAGACGACTGAAAGGGTTGTTTTCAGCGAGGCCTTTTTCAGGGATATAGAAAAGATATTGGGGGATAAAACATGGCAAGTGGAAAGCGGATTTTGATAGCGGATGACGACCCGGATATAGCTGATTTGCTGGAGGGATATTTCAGTAAAGGCGGCTATGAGGTAACCGTGGTGGGTAACGGAAAAGATGCGCTGCAGCAGGTGGAAAACACCAGGTTCGATCTAGTGCTTTTGGATGTTATGATGCCGTATATAGACGGGTATCATGTAGCCAGCGAAATAACCGCAAAGTATGGAGCCGATGCGCCTAAAATTCTCATTATGACTTCCCGCGATGTCGCCGGCGAAAAGGGTATAGTGCTTTTAAGCGGAGCTACGGACGCTGTGCAAAAGCCTTTTGCCCTTGAGGCTATTGACGCAAAGGTTAAGGCTCTGCTGGAATAGCGAATTAAACGAATGACGCGAATAACTTTAAATATGAAAAAGTGTCTTATATTTCCTAGAATATTGACGGGACACGTTGTAAGCAATGAATCTGAGCTTGGCTGAAAAACGGTTGTTTACAGTATAAAACTATTCGCTTCCAATTCGCATTTTCGTTATTCGGTATTTTAATTCACAGCCCCAAAAAGGAAGGTTTTAAAATGAAAAAAGTAAAATTAGTGTTGCTGGCTCTTACGGCGCTTTTTATGTCGGTTCCCCGCGCCGGAGCTGAAAAAAACAAGAATGTGGATATGGTTTTGCCAGATACGGAACTTATAGACGTGCCCACCGCGGGCATCCTTGACCAGTACGGTTTCATGCTGAAGACAAGGTTCTATTCCAGCGGAGGCGTAATGGGATTGCTTAATTTCGGCGTTCAGGAAAGGTTGAACCTGGGCGCCTCCATGACAATCGATCGCCTGGTGGGGTCCGATTCGTCGGTTAAAATGCGTAAGCCTGAAATACGGGTTAAGTTCCGTTTTTATGACGGTGGATATTATGTTCCGGCGTTCGCTTTGGGCTACGAGGGCCAGGGCTATTATTATGACGCTGTGAACAAAAAGTATCTTGAGAGGGGGAAGGGCCTTTACCTGGCGGGTTCAAAGGAAATGTGGGTTCCCAACCTGATGGCGCATTGCGGTTTGAATATTTCCGATTTTGACAGGAACTACCTTTTCGGGTTCATCGGGGCGAGTTATACCGTGGAAGACAAGGTCGCTTTTCTGCTTGAATACGATAATCTCTTTCACTCAGCCGATCCGCCCAGACTCAATGCCGGGACCAGGATTTATATTACGCCATATTTTCAGCTTGACCTGGCGGTGCGCGAATTCGGCAAGAGCGGGCATTTTGACAACGGTTCCCCTAGAAAACCGGAGCGCATAGTGCAGATGAGGTATAACACTAATTTTTAAGTAGAAGACAGAAGTCAGAAATCGGAATTTTGATGGCGGGATTTACTGTATTCTGGCTTCTACCTTCTAACTTCTAACTTCTTTAAGGAGGAATTATATGTCTAAAAAAATAGGAATTTTAACGGGCGGGGGCGATTGCCCAGGGCTTAACCCGGCCATACGCGGATGTGTTTACGCGGCCGAGAAATATGGCTGCCAATGTGTGGGTCTTACCGATGGCTGGAAAGGGCTGGTGGAGGGCCTTACCATGCCTTTAAACAAGGACCTGGTGGAATATGTCATCGGCAAGGGCGGGACAATACTCGGTACCTCGCGCACCAATCCCTTCAAAAAAGAGGAAAATGTTAAAAGTTGCCTTGAAAATTTTAAGAAACTTGATCTGCACGCTTTAGTCGCTATGGGCGGCGAGGATACCCTTGGTGTGGCGGCACGTTTTTATAAGGAGTATAAACTGAACGTGGTAGGTGTGCCTAAAACCATGGACAATGATCTTAACGCCACTGATTACACTTTCGGTTTTGACACTGCGGCCACCAAGGCAATGGAGGCTGCCGAGGCCCTTATTGACACAGGCCGCAGCCACCGCCGGGTGATGGTGCTTGAGGTTATGGGCCGCCACGCCGGCTGGGTGGCGCTGTTTACTGCTATAGCCGCTTCGGCCGATTATGTGTGTATACCTGAAAAGAAAACAAACCCGGCCGACATTGTGGCCAGGATAAAGGAAGTTTACGCGCGCAAACACTTCGCTCTGGTTGTAACAAGCGAGGCTTCCGAGCTTGAAGAAGCCGGGGAAAATGCGGCCATGCGCGAACTTGACCAGTTCGGCCACTTGATTTTAAGGGACCGCGGCATGGGTGAGCGCATAGCCGGATTTATAGAAAAACAGACCGGCATCGAAACCCGCTCCGCCGTTATCGGCCACATGCAGCGCGGCGGTTCCCCTACCCTTTTTGACAGGATGCTGGCCACTCGTGTGGGAGTGAAAGCGGCTCAGTTGGTGCGTGACGGCAAGTTCGGCATGATGAGCGCGCTTGTGGGCAACACGATAGTGGGCGTATCGCTTGAAAAGGCCACAGGCGAGTTGAAGACCGTTTCAAAAGACTGGCTGGAACTGATGGAAGTGCTTTTTTAGAAGCATGGATGCAAAGAGGCAAGGATGTAAAGATGCTAGAAGAAGTGAAAGAAAGTTGAAAGAAGATATCATCTGTATTGCTTTACATCTAAGTTGCTTTGCCTCTAAACCGCTAAACATCTGACTTGTAGGAGCTTTATGACCGATAATGCACAACAGAAACCAGTGCAGCAGTTTCAGCGCAAGACCATAATGATCAAAAAAGGCCTGCAATACCGCTATATGGCCCTTATATTCTTTAGCGTATTAATAGCTTTTGTCATCGTGGGGCTTGACACGCTATGGACCGTGTCAAAGGTGGTGGGAGAGCATCCCATGATGATGCCGCTGCTTGACGAACTGTCCTCCATGGCGCCGCTTTTTGCCATAAAAATCGTGATGTATATGATAATAGTGCTTATTGTGTCGGCTGTTGTTTCACACCGTCTGGCCGGGCCCATCTTTAAGTTTGAAAAAAGCTGTTCCACTGTGGCCGAGGGAGACCTTACGCATAGAGTGTATTTGAGGAAAGGTGATCAGCTTACAGATCTGCAGGATCAGTTCAATAACATGATAGAAGCCGTGCATGAAACAATCCGCGCCATGGACGAATTCGGCAAGGAAGCCTCTCTCGCTCATCCGGACCTGCAGCCTAAGGCCGAGGCGCTCTCAAAAAAAACTCTGGGGATAATGCCGAAGTATAAAATATAACCGTGCGGTAAAAAATACTGGAAGTCTGACTATGCCAAAAAAGCTGCGGGCTCTTTTTATCGTATTGGTTTTTCCGGTTTCGGTTTTAGCACAGCGCGCGCAGGATACTTTGACCTTGGACGAAGTCATAAGGCTTGCCGTAAAAAACAATCCGGCCGTTTTGGCGGCTGAACAGGGTATTATTATAGCCCGACAGCGCGTTCACGAGGCGCGCTTTCTCAACCTGCCGCAAATTTCCCTTTCCGGTACTTTCAGCCGGGTTAATCTTGAATATCCCACGGTGCTGGGTCCGGAGCTTGGAGACCGCTATCTTGCCTCGGATGTGAACGATAACTTTTATACCCTCAGAGCTGTCGCGCTTCAGCCTTTATACACAGGAGGCAGAAACACCAGCGCCATCCGCCTGGCAAAGACAGCTCATAACCAGGCAAAGGTTGACTATGAAGCGGTGAAAAATGACATTAGTTTTAACGCAAAAAAAACTTTTTACGCGGTGCTTTACAATAAGGAGCTCACTAATAGAGCGGTCCGCTGCCTTGCCAGGTCCGAAGCGCTTTTGGCTGGCCTGAAAAAAGATTCGTTTGAAAGTATTGAGGTGGAATTGGCCCTGGCAGGGCTGCGTTCCCAACTGGAATTTTCAAAAAAAGACCTTGAATCCGCTACCGCGGATCTGCTGCGGCTGCTGAACCGCGAACCGGGCTACCAGGCAGGGGTCGTAGGCGCATTTATGCTTCAACCGGTAAAAGAGGACATCAGGAAAAGCCTGGTAACGGCAATGGAATCCCGTTCCGAGATGAAGAGCGAAATTTACAAGGCGCAAATGGATGATATTGCGGTGAGTATGGCTATGTTCAGACGCTACCCAAATGTTTATTTCGGCGCGAGTTACGATGTTATCGGCTATCAGGCCGCCCTGCCCGGCGGAGCAGTAAAATCAAATAATTGGATGGCTTCTGTTGCCATACATTTTCCGCTTTCCTACGATATCTGGACGCAGGTTCTGCAAAGAAAAGCCCAGCAGCGCCAGGGGGATCTGAAAAGATTGGAGTTGCAGGATAATATACGCTTTGAGATAACAGGCGCCTATACGGACCTTGAGTTTTGGCAAAAAGAGGCCAAAAGCCGGGATGAGCTTTTTGAGCGCCTGAACAGCGAATATGAGGCAGCGCTGCGGAATAATAAGGTGTCAATAAGCGCCCTGCGTTCCCTTTGCACGTTATGCGGTTTTGAAAGGAACTATTTAGAGAGCGTTCATAATCAGTTGCTTGCGAGAATAAAACTTGAGTGGGCACAGGGGCGGGATTTGGATAAGTAGCAAAAGGAGCTTCGATCTTTTTGCTGTCGTAAGTCACAAGACACAAGTCACAAGTAGTAAATGAGGGATTCAAAAAAAGCTTAAAACTTGAACTTTTATGACTTTCTTATACTCTTACTTGTGACTTGTGACCTGTGACTTGTGACTGATTTGCCTATGCGTCTTTCACCAGTTATACCGTTTTTTTGTGCCGCACTAATCTTCGCGCCGGTAGTTGCGCGCGCCCAATCGCGGACAATCCCCGCGTCTGCTGCGGTTGTGGAGGATAGCTTCAGGCCTTTGGGCTTCAATGCGGCTTCAAAAGCGCGGGACAGTTCGGCATTACATGAAAGCGACGACGACATATTGCGCGGTGCGCTCTGGACAAAACTTGCCGTTTCAAAACCACCGAACCGCCCCAGCGTGGGGCTCGCTCTTTCAGGCGGCGGAGCCAGGGGGTTTGTTCATACGGGCGTGCTTGAGGTTCTTGAATATGCCGGGTTCCCGGTGGACATGGTTTCCGGCACTTCCATGGGGGCTGTTATAGGTTCGCTTTATGTAACAGGCTTGAGTGTGGAGGAAATATGGGAGTTTGGACGTAAGGCCTCGCAATTCAATGTCTCGCGCGATTTTAAGGGGATCAGGCTGCTAAGGCTGCTGCTTACCGACAAACTTATCACTCCCACCTATATTGAACGCTTCATAGACGGACGCCTGGGTAATTTAAGTTTTGAAAAATTAAGGCTTCCCTTCGCCTGCGTGGCCATGGATTTTAGAACCGGTGAAAAAATAATTTTTACGGAGGGGGAGTTGGCGACTGCGGTTCGCGCGAGCGCCAATCTGCCGGGTATTTTCGCGCCGGTGCAATACCGGCATCGCTACTTGGTGGACGGGGGAGTGGTGGATTTTATCCCCATAGACGCCGCGCGCGGGCTTGGCGCCGACTGGGTGCTGGCAAGCGTCACCGAAAGCCTGCCGGGCGAAATGCCTGAAAATGTGCTTTTGTCGCTTTTGCAGGTTATAGATATAAGGGGCTCAATGCTGGCCATAAATTCCGAGAAGGAAGCGGATTTTCTTATAAAGCCCGTAGTGGGGGATATTCAGGTGGCCGATTTTGAGAAATGCGCCCAGGCGGGCGACATTGGCGTTATTGAGGCTTCAAAGCGGATCGAGAAAGCGGAAGAAGCCCTGCTTGTCAGTTCCGTACCGTTGTTACTGGCCAAACCATGAGGAAAAATATTTTACTCTTTCTTTTGTTTTTTTTGCCGGCTGACGGTATTTGCTTTTTTTTCAGCCGCGGCTCCGACAAAACCCCCGAAATGTTCGAATCTATTCGTACCGATTTCGAAAAAGGCGATTGTGCCTGCGTTCTGGAAAAGGCAGATGCTTTACTGAAAGAGGGCCCCTCCTCTGAAATTAAAGAGACCGCCTATCAATACATGGGCAGTTGTTACGAACGGGAGGGACTTGCCGACAGAGCGATAAGCCTGTACAAGCTGGCTTCAGGCCTTTACCCGGAAAATAGGTTTTTCTCCGCGCGCCTTGCCGGCATTTACCTGGACACCAGCTTTTACGAAAACGCCGTAACGCTTTTCACGAAAATTGTTTCCGTTCGTTCCGACGACTTAGAGGCAAATCTGGGCCTTGCCAGGGCTTACGCCCGGCTCGGATTTCTTTCCAGGGCAAAGACTTATTATTCCATGTCAGTGGCGCTTACTAATTTTGGTAACCCTGAGGCGCTCAGGGAATACGCTTTGCTGATGATAAAAAAACGGGATTGGCCGGAAGCCGAAATGCTTGCGGCAAAGGGGCGCGAATCTGAGCCTTCAGACGCTTTCTGGCCGCGGATCCAAGCAAAGGTCTGGGCGGGGAAAGGGAATTATAAAAAGGCCTGGGCGTACATGAACTCCGCTATAAAACTTGCTCCTGAAAGCCGGCCTATGGCGCTTGAAAGAGCGTTGTATTTGTTTTTAGCAGGCAATACTGCGGCGGCCATAGTTGAGGCCGACGCGGCGCTTGCCAAGGTTCCAAATGATCCGCTGGCGGAGCTTATAAAAGCCATGGCGCTCTTTAACGAAGGAAAAACCGGCCAAGCGCGCAGCTTGTTTGAATCCGTCTCCAGAGATGGAGAGCCTTTTACGGCAAAAATAGCCGGAGCTTTTCTGAAAGCCGCTGGAGCCGGAAAATGAAGATCAATTTCATAAAAATGTCAGGCGCCGGGAACGATTTTGTGCTGCTGACCGGTCCCGCACTTGTTTCACAAAAAGGCCAAAGTGCGTGGCTTAAAAAACTGGCTGTTAAACTTTGCGCTCAAAAGCTGGCGGTTGGAGCGGACGGCCTGCTTTATGTGAATCGGGCCGGCTCCAACGCTATAAGCATGCGCTATTTCAATTCCGACGGTTCTGAGACCTTTTGCGGTAACGGCTCGCGCTGCTCTGCCTGGTGGGCTTACGCTTCCGGTCTGATAAAAGAGAAAAAATTTTATCTTAAAAGCGTAAGCGGCGATCTGCCGGTCGAAATAGTTTCGCGGGAAATGGTGAAAATGCGTATGCCCGATGTAGAGGTTGTGTCACTTTACCATAATGGCGTATGGCCTCCCCCGCTTAAAACGGTGCATTTTTTAAACACAGGGGTTCCGCACGCGGTGGCTGTGGTGGAAAATCTTGATAAACTTGATGTGTGCGCTTTAGGCCGCTCCATGCGTTATAACAAAGCTTTCGGCAAAGCCGGGGCTAATGCGGATTTTGTAAGCGTAAAAAACGGCTTTGTGAAAGTCCGCACTTATGAGCGAGGGGTGGAAGCGGAAACGCTCGCCTGCGGCACCGGAATTACGGCATCGGCCATAGCGCTCGGACTTTGCGGGGGGGTGGGCTCCCCGGTGAAGATCACCTCAAAAAACGGCGAAAAATTCAAGGTATGGTACAAACGCGACGGCGAGCGGGTTACAGACATATACATACAAGGCCCCGCAAAAATAGTATTTAGGGGAACAATGGAAATTTAAAAAGGCAGCAGGAGCCTTTATCAAGATAGATAAAAATGCTTATGGAATATGTACAATTTCTCTCCAAAGGACCATTGAAAAGGCAGCAGGAGCCTTTTTAGGAGCTTCTTTACTAAGAGGACAATAAAAATATGAAACGGGGAAAGTTAGCGGGGAACTATCACCCGGAAGTGGAGCTTGCAAAAGGAGCAGCCCTGACTGCGGCATCTTACGACAGGACTCAGAAAATTGTGGTTACTATCGGCAAGGTTACGGTGGGGGGAAAGCCTGGGTTTGTTGAAATTTCAGGCATAGCCACCGGCCAGCAGGACGCGGGCATAGACGGCACTATAAATATATGGCTCTCCATATTCCGTTATATGCGGCCCGACGGCACCATGGACCATGTGGCAGGCTGGAATATCCCGTTAGCTTTAAAAGCCGGGCAGACGCCGTTTGAGACCGCCAAGGCTTTTGCCGCCTATATAAACGCCGGCATGAGGCCGTATAAAGCCGAAGCCGCCGGGACCAAAATCAAGGCGACAGTTACAATCGTATTCATTAGTTGTGGATTCTAAAAATTCAGTTGAATTTTTAGGAAAGGAGAAACCTAATGTTTGAACTGAAAGGTTGTTTTACTGCGATAATTACCCCGTTCAAAAACGGCGGGATAGACAGCGAGGCTCTGAAAAAAATAGTGCACTTTCAGCTTAAAGGCGGAGTGGCTGGACTTGTACCCTGCGGTTCTACCGGGGAAGCGGCCACACTTTCGCCCGAAGAATATTTTGAGGTTGTAAAGCTGACGGTAGAAGAGGCGGGGGGAAAAGCAGCGGTGGTGCCGGGAGTCGGCACCAATTCCACGGCAAAATCCGTTGAAATGGCGCGGAAAGTTTCCGCTCTCGGAGTGGACGGCCTGCTTGCCGTTGTGCCGTATTACAACAAGCCCACACAAGGCGGGATGATAGCGCATTTCTCGGAACTTGCCCGCGCCACCAGCCTGCCCATAATTCTTTACAATATTCCCGGGCGCACAGGCGTTAACATGCTGCCGGCGACCGTGCTGGCGTTAAGGAGGAAATTTTCAAATATCGTCGGAATTAAAGAGGCATCCGGCAATCTTGACCAGGTAAGTGAAATAATAAATGTTCTTGATAAGGATTTTACAGTTATGAGCGGGGACGATTCACTGACTCTTCCTATGATGTCGGTTGGGGCGCGCGGGGTTATTTCGGTGGTTTCAAATATAGCTCCCGCCGAAACAGCGAAAATGTGCGCTCTTTTTCTTAAAGGCGGGGCCGGTAGGGCGGCAAAAACGCATCACTCGCTGTTTCCGCTTATTAAGTCGCTGTTTATTGAAACAAACCCCATCCCCGTAAAATATGCGGCTTCGCTTTTAGGGCTTTGTGGTTATGAACCGCGCCTGCCGCTCACCCCGCTGTCGATTGGAAACCGCGCAGTTGTGAAAAAATACATGGTGAAAACCGGAGTGCTTTAAATTTCAGGTTTAGCGGTGGCGAAACCTGAAATTGTCACAAGTAGCAGGTCACAAGCAAGCGGCTTAAGAAGAACATAAGTCTCATCTGATCGCGCTTCCTATGTGCTACCACTGTCTACTACCTACCCCCTAATAGCTGTTCCGCCGCTTCCAGGCCTTCCTTAATACTTTCCTCCATGAAGGAGTATTTCCAGGCTCCGTATCGGCCTATAGAGCGGGCCTTGTTGGCCTTAAGCCAGTCAAAAATTACTGGCAAAGCTTCGGTTCTTTCCCGATTGTAAATCACATAGGCGCAGGGTATTTTTAACCAGAGTTTTTCAACTATCTGGCTGGAGCTCTTTATCAGACCGCAGGTCTTAAGCCCGTTTATAACTTCTGTTTCGGCTGAGGCAAGGTTCAGCGCCTGCCCATCGGTGGCTATTTCAATGTAGAACGAGGCGCAACCGTCCGGCGCCAGTCCCTTTGAAAAATTGCTGGCTATGCCGGCTCGGTAAAAGGGGAAGCGTTCACCGGGGAAATAGCCCCAGTGCATTGTATTTTTAACGCCCCTGACGCCCAAATTTAGCACATATACGGTGTTATGGCGCAGTTTGTCCGCGGCTTTTTTAACGGATACCGGAGCATCCTGCGCCCGGTCTATGAACTCGTTTAAAGGAGAAGTGTTTATAAGGCGGCGGAAGCGGACCTGCCCGAAATATTTTATCAACGCCGTGCCCTTTTTAAGGTTAACGCTTTCAACCTCAATCCCCAGTCTCAGCCCGCCGGCCTTTCTGGCCAGGGCCAGGGGCAGCGCGCCTATGCCGCCGCGTTTCGGATAGTGAAAAACGGTGTTGTAGCCGAGGCCGTCCCTCCGCCTGCCGTAGGCGCCCTCAAGCACATCTTCCGGTCTGGGTACCGGCACGAAAGGCGCGCACCATTCGGTGGTAAGGCGTTGCAGCGGGTATTGCCAGAGCTTGGAGTTGTAAGGCAGCATGAAATGTTTTGATATCCCCTCTCCAAAAACCCGCCGCGTCCATCGGGTGAAGACTTCTGTTTTATCTCCGGCTTGTGACCTGGCCGCTTGTTGGCCAGAGGCCATTTGAGGCGGCACCTCCAGAGGATTGTGACCTGTGACTTGTGACCTTCTTGCGGCGTAAGCCGCAAGAAATCCGCTGACGCATTCGCTCTTTACTTTATACGGCATGCCGGACAAATTAACCTGGAAGGGGTACGGCGTCCAGCTCTTATGGGCGTAAATGCGGGCGTCGCGTTTTATGCGGGAGCAATTACCCTTAAGCGTTTCCAGTATCAGGGCCGTGGTGTGCGGCCAGCGCAGGTGCAGGAGGTGGCCGGAATAGTCAAAAAGAAAGCCGCCTTTTCCGACTGTGGCGGCAAGCCCGCCTGGGCGCGGAGAGCGTTCGGCCAGCAGGTAGTCTTTTTTGCCTTCAAGAGCTTTCGCCGCTGCAAGTCCCGCAAGTCCGCCGCCGATTATAAGAGTATGTGTCCTAAGCATTTCCGCAATATTATACAAATATGGCGCCCGCAGGCGCTTCAACCGTATCGCTTCAGCGGCAATTTCACTAATAGTCCCGGAATGGCTGCGCGGGAGGACGTCGAAGAAGTGTGAAAATTTGGTTGAAGTGAAAGCTTAAAAGAGGCTACAATGAATTGTCCCGCCTCAGTAACTGCGGAACAACCCTGGAATAAGGAGTAAGCTCATGAAACTATTTTTAATATTCCCGTCCTGGTTCGGTGCGTTCGGAGCTTTTAAATATGCCGCCAAAAAAGTATCCAACTTTCCGCCTCTTAATCTTTGTATTGTCGGCGCCATAGCCGAACAGGAAGGTTGGGAAGTGCAGTTGATGGACGCCCATATAGAGCAGCTGGATCACTCGGCGATCTTGCAGAGAGTGATGGACTTCAAGCCAGATTTGATCGGATTAACCGCGACGACGCCATTTTTCGGAGATGCCACAAAATTGGCCTGTTTGCTGAAAGAGCGCGTGGGAGTGCCGATAATAATGGGAGGCACTCATGTGTCGATTCTGCGCGAAAAAGCTTTTGAGCCCTGCTACGACTATCTTTTTATCGGCGAGTGCGAGACTACGTTCCCGGAGTTTATCAGGCGGTTTGCCAAGGGAGAACGTTCACCTGAAGTGCCAGGTGTAATGATGCGCCGTAATGGGGAAATTGTTTATCGCGGGGATCCCCCGATGCTTGAAGATCTGGACAAAGCGCCTCCTCCCGCCCGCCACCTCTTGTCAAATGACTTATATTTTATGGGTACTATGAAAGGGAGAAAACTGTATTCATCCATACAGATGAGCCGCGGGTGTCCGTTTTCCTGCGTGTTCTGTGCCAGCGACCTTCATGGCAAGCGTTTTCGTCAGAGAGGTTTGGAAAATGTTATGAATGAACTGGAACTGGTTGTCAGAAAAATGGGCACATCCCATATATATTTTGTGGATGACACACTCACCATGAACAGGGAATTCATTCTTGCCTTTTGTGATGAGATCGAAAGACGCAATCTTAAGTTTACCTTTGAAGGCAGCACCAGGGCAAACCTTTGGGATGAGGAGATAGTTAAAAGACTCAAAAAAAGCGGACTTATACGGATCAGTTTCGGGCTAGAAACTACGGATCCGGTCGTCAGGGAAATTATTAAAAAAAACGTCCCTTTGGACAGTTATACGGAATCCAACAAACTCAGCAACATCCTCGGTATAGAAACAATTAATTCGGTTATTATCGGATTGCCCGGAGATACCCGTGAGAGTATAAAAGGGACCGTGGATTATCTGTGCCATGCCCGTGACCTATTGCATGTTACGCTTAACATCGCGATGCCCTACCCCGGGACTGAGATGTTGCGGATGGCGGAGAAAGGCGACCATGGGCTGAAGCTTGTCGAACGGGATTTTTCAAAATATCAGAGGTATGAATCAGCTGTCATGGAAGTAAACGGCATCCACCCGGAGGAACTTATTAACCTCCAAAGAAAGGCGCTTCTAAGGATATATTCCTGCTGGTGGAGATTGATTCCTATTTTAAAGAGATTTGGTGCGGCAACTGTTATAATCACCGCCTTTAATTCCGTTGTTAATCTTATGAGGTCATGTGTGAGGAATATTTTCGCGAGAAAGGATTAACCGTGGTTTATAAAGCCGGCGGTTTATTCGCGCGCAAGGGTAATTAAATCGGTGGTGTCAGCGGAAATTCCCGGGCTTAGCGCGGACGGGCTTTTTGGAGGAAATGCGAAACGTGGGATGTTACAAGTTCCAGGTTCAGCAGGGCGTAGGACGCAAACATCAACACATATGGGTCCATGGGGACCCTGTATCGCAAAGTCACCGCGAACAAAAGATGTACCGCCGTGTATGTCACGAACAGGGCCAGCAGCAGGGATGTCTTTTTGAATAGAGGTAGCGACATGAAGAAGCCTAACAGCGCCAGAGGGATATACAAGCCTGATGTGGCAATGGCCGCCATTTTTTCCCATTTATACGCGATTACCGGGTAAAGCCGCCAAAAATGAACAAAGCGTTTATAGATCAGCCAGGCAAATTTGCCGGGGTTGTTTTTTATCCAGCCAAGCGCTTTTTCTTTACAGAATTTATCCCGCTCCGGCAACGGCAGGCCGGACACGTACTCCCAGTCCTTCGGCAGGAATTGGTCTACCTGTTTAACGCCCGGTCCTTTTGATATGTCCCCCGTAGTTTCATCCAATAGCGCTTCATCGCAGGAGGAGCCGTACAGGCTGTACCACGGGGTGCTGACAGGCATTACATAGGAATTGTCGTAATGGAAATAATTCCGCAGGGTCCACGGGGTTATGGTTAAAAGCGTGAACAGCCCCACCATAAAGCCTGTGCGTAATTTTCCAGTTCGCCACCAGAGCCAGGCGCATGACAGCGCAAAAAAAGGTAGCACAACGGATTTTGTGAGCCCGGTCAGACCTATAATAATTCCGGCAAGGCCGATGTTTTTCCAGGATGGGTTTTCAGCCGTTTTAACCGCTTGGTAAACGGCCAGCGCCAGCATAAAGGTTAGAAAGGTTTCGCTGAGCAGATCTCCTGTATAGGCGATGAAGTAGGGATAAAAACCCGCTAAAAAGCCGGCGAGCCTGCCGGTGTTCTCCGTGAACAGCTTCTTTCCGGTGCGGTAAACCAGCAGGCAGGTAAGCGCGCCCAGTAGCGCCTGTATTATGCGCGCGGCGATCACCGATTTACCGAAAACAAAGAATATCCCGGCTAGGAAAAACGCATAACCCGGAGGCCGCCAGGAGCCGCCGAAACCCAGGCCCTGAGCCACGGACCAGGCTGTGTCCATCCAAACGTAAGCATCGGGTGACAGCTTGTCCGTCGGAAGGAATAAAACATAGGCCAGCCTGAGTGTCAGTGCGAAAAGGAAAAGGGCCCATCGGAAGTTGCTGTCCGATTTTAGAAAAACCTGTAATTTTCTCATCAAGCGGATTTTATTCCGTAGCAGCTCCAGCTATTGCCGTCCCTGCCGGATATTTTGATGTTTTTCAGAGCGGCCTTTTCAAACCATGGTCTTAAGTCCGCTTCCTCATAATAGTTCACTACGGGAACGAATAGTTTGTCCATTATCGTGCAATGCATTTCGCGGAAGTTCCTGACGGCATATTGTTTGTACGGCACCATGTCGGCCAGCCGCTCCTGCTTCAGGGCGTGCAGACCGAGATATACCCACTTAAAGAAAAGCAGGGGTAGCGCACAGGGTATGCTGAAGGCGTTTGCCGCCGGTTTGGGCAGCCGGTGAAGGACTTTGCGTATAAGTTCAATAAATGGTACGGCGGGGTCTTTCCCATAAACCCATATAAATACCTCGCCGCCTGGCTTAAGAGCGGTAAGCAGGCTTTTGAATCCCATCTCCGGATCCGGCAGGTGGTGGACTACCCCGTGGGAGATCACAAAATTGAAATCCGGTTTGAACGGAAGATGGAAAATGTCCCCCTGTACGATTGTGATGTTATCCCAGCGGCTGGTTCTTTTCTTTGCGGTTTCTACGTCCAGCCCAAGGTTCATCCCGAAAAGAAGGGAGGCTCCATGACTGTTCATTCTGTCCAGGAAAAAGCCGACTCCCGTCCCGGCCTCCAGCACGGTTTTGCCTTTCACTATATCGGGGGAAAGAGGAGCAAGCGTGCGGGTATATTCATTTTCACAAAACTCCGGGGTCAACTCAGTGAACTCATTCCACTCGTACGCGAAAGCGTTCATCGTGGCATGCTGTTTTTTCAGAAAATCTTCGGTCTCGAAATCGCTGAGGGAGGTCCTCTTAGCCAGGGGAAACGCAAAATCAAACCCCTTGAAATCATCGGGTATTTGGGAAGCCAGGATCTTCAAGAGTGAATCCGGCAAAAGGCGCGGAATACCCCTTATTACAGGATAATCCCGTCCGCAGCCGGAGCATTTTAGAATGCCGGTTTCGATGCCTCCGTCTGAACTGTCGGAGAGAAGGGAGCCTTTACAGACCGGGCAGGCAAAAAATTTTATGACCTGACTTTTCATGGTTTATTTCTGATTAGCCTGTTCCATGTCGAATAGCATGGCAAAAAGCAGGAACTGTACCCCGGATATCACCATTAGGGCCACCAAAATGGATCTTGGAGCTGTTACAGCGTAGCCGCCGCGTATAATCTTGTCGTAAACAAGGTACAGCCCGGATAGAAAACCTGCCGGCAGCAGTATCAGGCCGAGATAATAAAAGAAAACAAGCGGGTGAAAGTCGCGGTACATATATTTGAAGTTCAGCCGCCAGAAGAAATCCCTCACAAGCATCGGGGTAACTTTGAGGGCGTAATTGAAGCCCTTTATCTGCGACTGTCGTTCCCCCGGAAGGTATACAGCCGTGCGCGGTATGTCTATCAATCTGAAGCCATAGGCGTTAAGGCGCACTAAGAAGTCCATGGGGTAGCCGTATCCCTGCCAGGCGCGGGACCAGTTTATGGTTTCAATGGCCCTGCGTGTGATGGCTGTGTAGCCGTCCACCACATCCATGGTCTTGTAATAGCCGGAGGCGATCTTTGTGAGCGCGGTTATCAGCCAGTTGCCGAACAGCCTTATGGGCGGCATCTTTGAAAGGGTGTCTTCCAGATTCGCGTCAAGGAAACGGTTCCCTTTGGCGTAGTCGGCCGTGCCGTCCACCAGCGGGTCAAGGAAATGAGCGGCCTCGCTTAACAGCATCTGATTGTCACCGCCCACCACTAGTGTTATATCGCAGCCGTCGGCGGCCGATTGCCTATAGCCGGTTATTATGCCGGCGCCTGGCCCGAGGTTCGTTTTGTGGCGCAGAAGGTTAACGCGCGGGTCGGTTTTTGCTATGCCGAGCACCACTTCAGCCAGCCGGTCCGGACTGGCGTCGTCCGCCACATAAATTCTGTCTACCAAGGGAGGCACGCTGCGCAACGTGTCAACTATCAATTTTTCCTCGTTGTATGCGGGTATTACAAGAGCGATTTTTTTATCACGATACATTTCTTTCCCCAAATTGCCAAGAATAAACAAATATATTCGCCGCTGAAAGATAATGATATAATACAACTTTCAAACTATTATTGGAACCTATTGTTAACGGGAAAGCGCGAGGCAAAAAAACGCATGGACCAGGTAAAAAGGGAACTCAAATTCGCTCTTGTAGGATGCGGGCGCATCGCCAGACGGCATTCGGAGTTGCTTGGCAATAAGCGGATCTCCAACGCCGTTTTAGCTGCTGTGTGCGATATAGTGCCGGAAAAAGCCCGCCGTCTGGGAGAGCAGTTCGGGGTTCCCTGGTATGTCGACATGCACGAGATGATGGCCAAAACCCCGTCGGACATCGTTTCCGTGCTTACCGAAAGCGGCCATCACGCTGCGCACGTGACGGCATTGGCGGAATACGGAAAACATATAGTGGTTGAAAAACCCATGGCGCTTACCCTGGATGACGCGGACGCCATGATAAAGGCCTGCGACAGCGCGGGCGTCAGGCTTTTTGTTGTAAAGCAGAACCGGTTTAACGTGCCGGTTATAAAATTGCGGCAGGCGCTTGAAGCCGGGCGCTTCGGCAAGCTGGTGCTGGGTACGGTGCGTGTGCGCTGGTGCCGGGAGCAAAGCTATTACGACCAGGATAAATGGCGCGGCACCTGGGCGCTGGACGGTGGCGTGCTGGCCAACCAGGCCAGCCACCACGTTGACCTGCTGGAATGGATGATGGGCGAGGTGGAGGGAGTGTACGCCATGTCCGCCACGGCCTTGGTAAAGATAGAAACAGAGGACACCGCAGTGGTTACGGTGCGCTTCCGCAACGGGGCTCTTGGCGTAATAGAGGCCACCACGGCAGCTAGGCCTAAGGATCTGGAAGGCTCTATTTCAATTCTGGGTGAGACCGGCACCGTTGAGATAGGCGGTTTCGCGGTGAACCAGATGAAGACCTGGAACTTCACCAGGCCCGAGCCCGGCGACGCGGACGTGATGAAGAAGTATTCCATCAACCCGCCCGACGTTTACGGCTTTGGCCACAAGGCATATTACGAGCATGTGGTGGACTGCATAAATAACGGCGTCCACCAGCTGGTGGATGGTATAGAAGGCCGCAAGAGCTTGGAACTGATAGCCGGTATCTACGAGTCCATAGAAACAAAGAGGGAGGTCAGCCTGCGCTCCCGCCCCCGGAAAACCCGCCTTGGAGGTCCTTGAAATGGGGAAACCTGAAATTAAAATAGCCGGGATAGCCGATGTGAAATTCGGGGAAGGCGTAAAAGTGGTGGGCCCCTCCAATCTTTACGGCTGCGCCATAGGCGACGGTACCTTTATCGGGCCTTTTGTGGAGATACAGAAATCCGCCGTGGTTGGAAAACGCTGTAAGGTGCAGTCCCATGCTTTCATCTGTGAGATGGTTACTATAGGTGACGATTGTTTTATAGGGCACGGTGTTATGTTCATAAACGACACTTTCGCCTCAGGGGGGCCGGCGGGCGGCCGCAAGGAATTATGGCGCGCGACAAAAATAGGCAACAAAGTGTCTATCGGCTCAAACGCCTCCATTCTGCCGGTGACCATCGCCGACGGCACAGTTATAGGGGCCGGCGCTGTTGTAACCAAAAACATTAAAAACCCCGGAATCTATGCCGGCAATCCCGCCCGACTCATTAAGGAACTGCCGGTATGAGCGTGCCTGAAACCGTCCCTTTCGCCGACCTCTACGCGCAAT
Organism: Elusimicrobiota bacterium; assembly: GCA_003450815.1. Classification (GTDB taxonomy): domain Bacteria; phylum Elusimicrobiota; class Elusimicrobia; order Elusimicrobiales; family UBA9959; genus UBA9634. The sequence goes on from DMES01000085.1 coordinate 74,026, forward strand.
ACCTTACCATAAAGCCTGAAATTGATGCGGCAATGGCTGAAGTTATACGTGCCTCGGCCTTTATCCGCGGTCCGTTTGTTGACGCTTTTGAACGCGAGTTCTCTGAAATTCTGGGTGTGCCTCATTGTGTATCATGTGCCAATGGGACCGATGCCCTATATATAGCCATGCACGCCCTGGGGGTGAAACCCGGTGATGAAGTTATCACCAGCGCCCATTCATGGATCGCCACCAGTGAAACTATAACCCAGGCCGGGGGAAAAGTGGTTTTCTGCGACACGGACAGCGATACTTTTACCATTGACCCGGCCCGCATTGAGGAGAAGATCTCTCCCCGCACGGTGGGAATTATTCCGGTACACCTTTATGGCCAGCCGGCTGATATGCCCGCCATAATGGCTATCGCCGCCAGGCGCGGTTTGTGGGTGCTGGAGGATTGCGCCCAGGCGCATTTAGCCCGCTGCGGCGGCCGGAGTGCGGGCTCTTTCGGGGTTGCAGCCGCATTCTCATTCTATCCCGGCAAGAATCTGGGCGCTATGGGAGATGCCGGCTGCGTTTTAACCGCCGACTCCGAGATGGCCGAGCGCATGGCTATGTTTGCCCGTCATGGCGGGCTTAAAAAAGGCGATCACCGCATGGAGGGCATCAACAGCCGCCTTGATGGTATGCAGGCCGCCGTTCTTTCGGTCAAACTGAGGCGCTTGCCGTTCTGGACCGCCGCGCGCCGTCGTCTGGCCGCTGTTTATGACAAGGCACTTGACGGCTTGAGCGGCTTGGAACTGCCGGAGGTGTCCGCGGGTCGCGAGCATGTGTATCATCTTTATGTGGTGCGCCACCCGCGTCGGGACGAGCTTAAAAAATATTTGGCCGATCGCGGTATTGAAACTATTATCAATTATCCCGTCGCGCTCCCGTTCCTGCCCGCCTACTCGCGCCTTGGCGCTCGGCCCGGAGACTTTCCGAACGCGTACCGCCACCAATCAATGGTGCTGTCGCTGCCGATGTTCCCCGAAATGGCCGAAGCACAGCAGACCCGAGTTATAGAAGCGATCCGCGCGTTCTGCAAGTGACGGTTTTATAGCTTTTTTGAAACCCATAAAATCAAGGAGTTCTCTATAGGGAGCCGGCGGGTTTCCCCTTAACCCTTACCGTCCGTAAATTGTATAATCAGGGATATCATAAGCATGGTATTTCAACGGCTTCGCGATTCACTATGCAGATAGACACAATAATTCTTGCGGGTGGCAAGGGCACGCGGCTGAGCGGCCTTCTTCCCGATATTCCCAAGCCGATGGCCCCGATCAATGGAATACCGTTTTTGGACATCTTATTGTCGCAGCTTAACACTTGTCCTCACATAACAAAAGTCATTCTTGCCGTCGGTTATAAATCCGAAACGATAATCAGCAGGTATAAAACCTCCATCGCTTATAATTTTAGTATCCTGTTCTCTGAAGAAAAGTCGCCGCTGGGAACAGGCGGCGCAATAAAAAAGGCATCAGCCTTGGCTAACACGGAAGATGTTCTTGTCCTGAATGGCGACTCGTACATTGACCTTGATATCGAAAGGTTAATAAATTCGCATATATCCGACAAAGCTGCCATAACCGTCGTTTTAAAAAAGCTCAGTGGCGCCAATAGGTATGGGAACGTGAAAGTTGATGAGCGGCGCAGAATAATTTCATTTGAAGAAAAGAACGGTTTAAATCATACCGGCTTGATAAATGCCGGAGTCTATTTGGTAAAAAGAAATCTTTTCAGCGGTGTTGATGAGGATCATGAAATATCTTTGGAGCGGCAAATATTGCCGGACTTGATAAAAAGCGGTATGTATGGCTATATTGCTGATGGTGCATTTATAGATATCGGCATTCCCGCCGACTACAAAAGGGCGCAGACGGAATTGGCGGGCCACATCATCCGATAGGGTAAAACAATGATAATTTCACGCACACCTCACAGAATATCTTTTTTCGGCGGCGGCACGGATTACCCGTTGTGGTATCGTAAGCATGGCGGCAAAGTCTTAGGCGTCGCAATCGATAAATACTCTTATATAACCTGCAGGAAGCTCCCTCCGTTTTTTGCCCACAAACACAGGATTCTGTATTCCAGGATCGAGTCGGTTCAGACACTAGACGAGATCCAGCACCCGTCTGTAAGGGAAACCCTTAAATACATGAAAATTTCCGACGGTTTGGAAATCCATCATGACGGCGATATTCCGGCCCGTTCCGGCATGGGGTCAAGCTCGGCATTTACGGTCGGACTGTTAAAAACGCTATATGCTTTTGAAGGCAGACTTATAACAAAAGAAAACCTTTATAGAGAGGCTATATATATCGAGCAGGACCTGATACATGAAAACGTCGGTTCTCAGGATCAGGTATGGGCGGCATGCGGCGGGCTGAATTGTATCGAATTTCTTCGGAATGGGGAAATTGCAGTGGAACCTGTCGTAATGAAGGAACCCTGCCTCCAGAGTTTTGAGAATAAACTTATGCTTTTTTTTACGGGGTTATCAAGATATGCTTCCGATATAGCGAAAGAGAAAATTGAGAACATACCTAAGAAAAAAGCCGAATTATCGGAAATGAGATGCCTGGTGGACGCCGCTCAAAAAATCCTGGTCTCCGGTAACAGCGATTTTACCGATTTTGGAAAGCTTTTAAATGAAACCTGGAAACTGAAAAGGAAATTGTCCGATAAAATCAGTAACACGGAGATAGATAATATGTATAAAACCGCTATGGCTAATGGAGCGGTCGGCGGAAAGCTTTTAGGGGCCGGGGGCGGGGGGTTTATGCTGTTTTATGTGGAACCGGAGAACCAAACGAGGGTAAAAGAGTCGTTAAAGAATTACCTGCATGTCCCCTTCAGGTTTGACTTCACTGGATCGGAGATCATGGTTTATAAACCCGATCACTGGAATGACAAAAAGAGATAGGAGGCATCATGTATAACATTTTAGTTACCGGCGGCGGCGGATATATCGGTTCCGTTCTGGTTCCAGAGCTGTTAAGATTGGGGAATAAAGTCACAGTATTGGATAATTTTATGTTCCGGCAAAACTCCCTGCTTGATTGCTGTGCGAATGTCAATTTTAATGTGGTCAGAGGCGATGTGAGAGACGAGAGCATCTTAAAACCGCTTCTGCAAAAGGCCGATTATATAATTCCTTTGGCGGCATTGGTGGGTGCGCCATTGTGCAATAAAGATAAGATTGGCGCAACAACCATCAATAGGGATGCAATCGCCTCCATCACAAAGCTGGCGTCAAAAGAACAGCGGATCATAATGCCTACCACAAATAGCGGGTATGGGATCGGCCAGAAAGGCGTTTATTGTACCGAAGAAACGCCCTTAACCCCCATTACTTTGTATGGGGTTGTCAAAATGGAGGCGGAAAAGATTATTCTTGAGAGGGGAAACTCGATAAGCTTCAGGCTGGCGACTGTGTTCGGAATGTCTCCCCGGATGAGACTTGATCTGCTGGTAAATGATTTTACACATAGGGCGGTCACTGACAGGTTTGTGGTGATTTTTGAAGGGCATTTTAAAAGGAACTACATTCACATAAGGGATGTGGCAGGGGCTTTTATCCATGCGATTGATAACTTTGATAAAATGAAAAGCGAAGCGTATAACGTCGGTTTATCAGATGCGAACATTTCTAAACTAGAGCTTTGTGCGAAGATCAGGGAGCAGATCAAGAGCTTCGCATACATGGAAGCTCCGGTTGGCGAAGACCCTGATAAACGTGATTACATTGTCTCGAACGAAAAGATCGAAAAAACCGGTTTCAAGCCGGTGTATTCCCTTGAAAGGGGCATCAAAGAGTTAATCAAAGGGTATGCGATAATTACTAACAGCAGATATGGTAATGCGTAAAAACTCAAAGCTCTATATTGCGGGGCATACAGGCCTTCTTGGGTCGGCGCTTTTACAAAGACTGAGATTAGCCGGTTACCGTAATATAATCACAAGAAGCCATGCCGGGCTTGATTTGACGGATCAGAAAAGGGTGTCCGGTTTTTTTGCGAAAGAACATCCCGAATACGTGTTTTTGTGCGCGGGGTTGACTGGCGGTATTATTGCCAACCGCACATCTCCCGCGGATTTCCTGCACACTAACATCGCCATCCAGGATAATGTCTTTCAGGCGGCGCAAAAATACGATATAAAACATCTCGTTTTCTACGGATCATCCTGTAGTTATCCTAAAGACTGCCCGCAGCCGATAAAAGAGGAATATTTGTACAAGGGTGAAATTGAGTCCACGAGCGAGGCATATGCGATTGCTAAGACCGCCGGCGTAATCGCATGCAGGTCCTATAATGCCCAATTTAAAACCAACAAGTTCATCACATTGCTCCCGAATTCCATGTATGGTCCGAATGACAACTTTGATCTGGAAAATTCCCACGTGTTAGCCGCTTTAATCAGAAAATTCTACGAGGCAAAAAATGTCGGGCAGGAAAAGATAGTCCTTTGGGGAAGCGGGAAGCCAAGGCGGGAATTTGTCTTCGCGGGGGATGTGGCCGACGCCTCCATCTTCGCCATGAACAATGCGGACAGGCTGAACAGCACCCAGCATTATAACGTCGGCTCCGGCATTGATTGTTCCATAAAAGAACTTGCGGGGCAAATCGCAAATCTGGTCGGTTTCAAAGGCAAAATTGAGTGGGATACAGCCAAGCCTGACGGAACGCCTCAAAAACTCTTGGATAGCTCAAGGTTTCAGAAGCTGGGATGGAGCGCAACAATTTCATTAAAAAAGGGGTTAGATATAACATACCGATGGTTTGTTGATAACTTCAAAAAGCGGCATTAATGATATATTGTATGGAAAAAACAGATAGCACGATCCGATTCCTAAGAGAGAAGGCCTTGTGGGTTCGTAAAGAAACACTTAAAATCCATGGTATAGCGCAGGAGACCAGGGTAGCGTCCTCTCTTTCTCCTGTTGAGATATTTGTGGCGCTGTTTTATGGGGGGATCATTAAGTATGATCCAAAAAATCTGAAATGGGAGGGGCGGGACCGTTTTATTGTCAGCAAAGGTCACGGGTCCATTTCGTTTTATCCGATACTGGCGGACCTCGGCTATTTCGACAAGGAAAATCTCCTAAAAGTAAGCAAGGAGGGGTCTTTCCTAGGGGGGATTCCGGACCCCATTATACCGGGATATGAAACCGTAAATGGTTCATTGGGGCACGGCCTGGGTGTCGCGTGCGGGATGGCCTTGGCCTTAAAACGAAAAAACAGAATGGAAAAGATTTTTGTCCTGATGGGAGACGGTGAACTTTATGAGGGCTCTGTATGGGAAGCGATTATGCTGGCAGGGGAACATGGGTTGGATAATTTGGTCTTAATTATTGATCACAACAAGGCCTGTATGCTTGATTTTTGCAAAAACATTATTAATCTTGACCCGTTGGGTGAAAAATTCAAAGTATTTAAGTGGTCGGTAAGCGCTGTTGACGGGCACGATATGGAGCAAACATACAAGGCTTTATTAAGATTTAAAAGCGAAGAAAAGGGTATGCCAAAGGTGCTTATAGCCAGCACCGTAAAAGGCAAAGGAGTTCCAAGCCTTGAGGTCGACCCTTTGAGCCATATTAAGAATATAAGTCCGGGTGCCATTGATGCTGCAATAGAGGGTTTACAATGAGTATGGTTAAAAAGGCAATGAGGGATGTCTTTCTTGAACGGATTTATTCCAAGATGTCTGAAAACAGATCATTGTTTTTTCTAACTGCTGATTTCGGTTCTCCGAAATTGGATGCGTTGAGAAGAGACTTTAATGACAGATTTATTAATGTCGGCATTGCTGAGCAAAACCTGGTCAATGTAGCGACCGGGTTGGCTTTGGAAGGATTCACCGTTTACGCATACGCAATCGCCCCTTTTTTGATAATGAGGGCGTATGAGCAGATAAGAAATAATCTATCCCTCCTTTCGCATGTCCGGGATATAAACGTTAACTTGATCGGTGTGGGAGCTGGCTTGAGCTATGATGTGTCAGGCCCCACGCATCACAGCTTGGAAGACATAAGTATTATCAGAACATTGCCTAATGTCAGCCTAATCTCTCCGAGTGATTGGGTGTTGGCTGAAAGATTTGTGGATTATTCAATAGAAAATATAACCCCTAAATATATAAGATTTGACGGGAAACCATTGCCGAATATTTACACAGACACCGACAGATTTAATTTGAATGACGGGTTTTTTGAGCTGTCAAAAGGCGGTGAGATTTGTCTGGTTTCAACCGGGTACATGACACATACCGCTTTAAGGGTGGCCGAAAAACTGCGCAAGGAGGGGATTCATGCTGGTGTTGTGGATATCTTCATAATCAAGCCCATGAACGAAATGCTGTTCGCCGCCGTACTGGCCAGATATAAACATATTGTAACGCTTGAAGAGGCTTTTATTGATAAAGGCGGTCTGGACAGCTTTGTTAATAATATCCTTAACAAGCAAATGCCAGGCGCTAAAGTTAAAAGCAAAGGGTTTAAGGATTCCTACGTTTTTGATGTCGGCGGTAGAGATTACTTGCATAAACTTAACCATCTTGATGAGGATAGTATTGTGGCCGAAGTTAAAGAAATATTGAAATGATAGCTAAACAGAATCTCAGCCTGCCGTTGATGAAAAACAATATTACCCGCGCCGACCTGGACGCGGTTATCGCCTATTTGTCACAAGATGATCCGCCGTTGACCCATTCAAAGCAAACACTCGCTTTTGAGCGTGAATGGTCCGATTGGCTCGGAGTTAAATATAGCGTTTTTGTTAATTCCGGCGCTTCCGCCAACCTTCTGACCATGGCCGCGCTCAGGGAGATTTATGGGAGCGGAGAGATAATCGTTCCGCCGCTTACCTGGGTGTCCGATATCGCCGCTGTTTTGCAAAACGGTTTTAAACCTGTTTTTACGGATATTGACCGGCGTACGCTGGGGCTGGACACAAGTCAGGTATTGACCAATATAAACCCCAAAACCCGCGCTGTGTTTATTACGCATATCCTTGGCTATAACGCCCTTACACAGCAACTGCTGGATGAACTGGCGCGCCGCAATATCCCCTTGGTTGAGGATGTCTGCGAGTCGCACGGCGCCGCTTTCAATGGGCGCAAACTTGGCACATACGGACTAATCTCCAATTTCTCGTTTTACTACGCCCATCACATGAGCACTATTGAGGGCGGTATGATATGCACCAATGATCGCTCTGTTTATGAAACCGTGCGCATGCTGCGTTCACATGGAATGGTGCGTGAAGCTACTTCGGATGAAATCAGGAGCGAATATATAAAAAATCATCCCGATCTGAATCCGGATTTTATCTTTGCTTTTCCGGCATACAATGTCCGTCCCAATGAAATAGGAGCGGTGATCGGTCGTTCACAGCTTAAAAGGCTGGATGAGAACAATGAAATACGCAGACGCAACCTTGAACTGTTCCTTTCTCGTCTTGCCCCGGCCAGATACCAGACCGATTTCGCTGTAGAAGGCAGTTGTAATTATGCTTTTACTCTGGTGCTCAAAGAGCCGGATCCCGCTCTCCGCGACCGGGTTGAGTTAGCGCTGCGTAATCACGGAGTGGAATTCCGCCGCGGCCTATCCGGTGGCGGCAACCAGTTGCGCCAGCCCTACCTGAAAAAAATCATGGGCAGCGAATTTGAGCGTCACCCTAATGTGAATCATGTCCACTTTTTCGGCTGGTATATAGGCAACTATCCGGGGCTGGAGCGGGAAAAAATTGTGGCGCTGTGTGAGTTGCTCAATGGATTGTAGCCGTGAATGACCGGAAATATTGTAAATTCCGGATTTAAAAGGAAAACTGCCAATGTTGTTATCAATCGTCTTTTCTTTCAGAAATGAAGAAGCTATCCTGGATGAACTGCTGAGGAGGGTCCGCAAGGTGCTGGACTCGTCGGGAATAGGATACGAGCTTGTTTTTGTGAATGACGACTCAACCGATAAATCCTTGGCCATATTGCTGAAGCAAAGAGGATCAGACGGAAAAATAAAGATCATTAATATGGCAAGGAGATTCGGTGTCGCCCACTGCGTTTTAGCCGGCATGAAATATTCAAAAGGTGATGCGGTTGTTGTTATGGACACCGATCTCCAGGACCCTCCGGAATTAATGCTGCAAATGATAGCCAAATGGCAAGGGGGAGCGGACGTTGTAAATACTGTTCGTGAAAAGAGATTGGGCGAAAATATGGTCAAAATGTGGATCACAAAAAAGGCCTACAATATCATCAATTTTGTTTCAGATATAGATCTGCCAGAAAACATGGGGGACTTTAAGTTGCTTTCCAGGAGAGTGGTGGATGAGCTAATTAAACTCAACGAATATGATCCTTACCTAAGGGGATTGGTGAGGTGGCTGGGTTTCAGGCAGGAGGTGATTTATTATACAAGAGAGCCAAGATTCGGCGGCGAAACTCATTTTTCGCTTTTCGGCATGGGGCCGGTGAAGGAATTTATAAGGGGTATCACTTCATTTTCCGCGGCGCCTCTCTATCTCGCAATACTGCTTGGGCTGACTGTGTCAGCCATGTCTTTTGTGTTAATAGGGTATGTCCTGTATACCAAATTCCACGGGTTAACCGTGCCAGGCTGGGCAGGCCCGATGGTAGCGATACTGTTTATCGGCGGGATAATATTGTTCACGAACGGTTTGTTGGGCCTGTATATAGGAAGGATCTATAATCAGGTGAAAAACCGCCCTCATTATATAGTGGAAAGCGCGCATGGTTTTGATGAATCCTAACGCTCCGATAAAATCATCTATGACTTTTTAATGCGCTTCCTGTGCCTGTACAGGGGATAATAAACATGTTCGTACGGTGCCTTCTTATATTCTGGGTCGCGGCGGTATATGTCTCCTATTATTATCACGTAATAATAAGCGATTATGTGCGGTCTACGCTGGTGTATATATCGCGCTGCATATTCAAATGATACCATCGCTGGCAATAGATATCCCTATCATCGTTATTTTTTTATTTTTATCCCTGGCCGTCGGCCGCCGCGCGATAAATAAGCTGTTGGTTCCCGGCAACGCGGAATTAATCGTTTCCGTCGCGCTCGGACTCTTTATAATTTCATATGCGACGTTGCTGCTGGGCTATGCCGGATTGCTGTATGCGTGGATATTCCGGGCGCTGGCTGTGATCGGGTTGTTTGTGGAACGAAAGAGTATTTATGCGGCGGCCAATGCCATTCTGCTCCGCGTCAGGAAGCTTGAATTCTCAAGACATGAAAAATATATTCTGGCGGCCTTGATCGTCCCTGTCGTTTTTAATTTCCTTTATAATTATTGCCCGCCTGTCGCTGACGACGAGATAGCGACACATCTCGCTATGCCGGCCATGTGGGAGATGAGGCACGCGATATACTCCCCTCCAGGCATGCACGCGCAATATATGCCGCTTGGTATTTCTATGCTTTATACCTGCCTGACTGTGCTGGGAAAAATCCAGACGGCGCGTTTTTTTCACTACATTCTCGGGCTCCTTTGTCTGGGTGCGCTTTATATTTTGGGGAGAAAAGTGTTCGACAGGACGACAGCGCTGCTCGGTTGCCTGATATTCTATTCCATGCCGATGACAGCTTCCCTTTCGGGGGTTGCCTATACCGACTTCGGCACATTGCTCTACGCGCTGGTCTCTGTGTATTGCTTTCTCGAGTGGCGTGGCAAAGGGGAATCGGTGTATCTATATCTGTCCGCTATTTGCGCTGGAGCGCAGATATGCGGAAAATATACCGCTTATCCGCTTATAGCCATCCTGCCGGCTTGTGTTATATTCGACAATAAAATGCGGATATGCGTACGCCTGAAATACGCAATAATATTTCTGGTATTAGCTGGGTTGATGTTCAGTCCATACCTTATACGGAACACGATACTTACAGGCAATCCGCTTTACCCGGCGAAAATACTTGGTTTAAATTACAATGAAATCCTTTACCACATTTACCTGAATAATGAGAGTTCTGTTTCCGATTTGATATCGCTGATACTAAGTTCGGATAAATATGCTGTTATCTGGGGAACTGGGCCGCTTTTTTTGGCGTTCATCCCTTTTGTGGCTTTTATTAAAAATAGAACCAGGGAATTGTATATTCTGCTGGCAATTTCGGTTTTTACCTTTTTGCTGCTCTATCTGGGCCATATTTCGTGGATGCTCACCAGGCACAGCATTCTTAGTTTCGCCCTGTTGTCACCGGTTGCCGCGCTGGTCATCCGCGAATTATCCGGCCGTGAAGGTTTACGGCGATTTGTCCCGGCGACCGTTATCGCGGCTTTGGCAAGCGGCATGCTATTCAGCGCCTATTTCGGGATAAAGCGCATCCCGGTGTTTCTGGGAATTCAATCCAAAGAGGATTATTTCAGTACGCAATACGATATAGCGGAAAACTCAGACATGGTCGGCTATATCAATAAGCATATACCTCCGGGGTCAGGGATATTCTTTTTGGGATTCCCGACCCCGCCTAATCTTAATTATTTGAATTTTAGGGCTTACGGCATGGATATGTACCCGGTGAGTTTTTATGCCGGAGGGATCAATGCCGTGATGTCGGATTTCAGGCAGCGCAATATCCAATATATGGTGTATCTAAAAGGCGTTTTCAGGGAAGACTCCGGTTCAGTAATATACGACGTGGCCAGGCCGATACGTATTAACTGGTTTAAAAAAGAGTATTTTGACGAAATCTGGTCCAATAAATCCGCCATCCTCTATAAAATCATCTAGCCTGAAGAGTTGGATTTCCACCTGGTGTTAAAATTACGTATATTTTGTCTGCCACAGGAAGAGCGAGACCAGGCAGGTCAGCTTGCGGGTATTATCCTGGCGCCCTGCCAGGTGGTCGGCTAGCAGCTTATCGGCAAAATCATAATTAAACATATCCGGGTTATGCGCCCTGGCTCCGCTTATGGCGTCTTTTGTAAACCCAAGCAGACTGTCTTTCAGCCAGTAGGGGGTGGGCATATTGAAGCCCTTCTTCGGCATTTTAAGTATTTCTGCCGGCAGATAGGAACTCAGAGCCTTGCGGATTATGTGCTTTGTCGTAAAGCCTTTTATTTTCATGCTGAGCGGGATAGCGGAGGCCAGGTCTATCATCTCGTTATCCAGCAGCGGCACCCGGGCTTCCTGGGAATTGAGCATGGTAACCATGTCGGTTGAGTGCAGCGAGCAGTAGGGCATGAACACATTAAGATCCAGGTACATCAGCCGGTTAAGCAGTTCGTCTTCACGCACCATAGGCAGGTGCTGTTCAAAAACCTCAAATGGATCTGCGGCCCCGGCGTCAGGCATAAAGTCCGCTATTTCCCCGGCTGTGAGTATCTCTTTGTATTTTAAATGCGCCGTTTCCGGTTTGAAAGCCGCCCCGCGCGTGAAAGATTTTATTTTAAAGTCCAGGCTCAGGCGTTTGTGGGATACTGGAAGAGAGTCCGCAGCTTTCTTGATAGCCGCTTTTACGGGGCCCGGCAGATAGCGATAAATGCGGCCGAATTTGGCGGCGGTCAGCGTTGGGTAGCCCGCGAAGAGTTCGTCTCCGCCCGCGCCGGTCAGCGCCACGGTTATGTCTTTGCGCGACTGCTTTGAAACATGGTGCATGGCCAGATACGTCCAGTCGCCGTGCGGTTCCGCCAGATGCTCTATTACCGATGGCAGGTATTCCTTAACGTGTCCGGGGGTAAGCAGGCAGTCGTGGTGGTCCGTGCCGTATTTCTCCGCCACCAGCCGCGCACCCTCAAATTCGTTGTAGGTGCCGCCGCCTTCGTAGCCCACCGTATAGGTTTTCGGCTTAACGCCCAGTTTTGCCATCATGGCCACTATGGCTGTGGAATCAAGCCCGCTGGAAAGAAAAACGCCCAAAGGCACTTCGCTCATCAGCTGCCGCTTGACCGAATTTAAAAGCGTCTCTTCAATGCGCGCCGAAGCCTGCGCCTCGGTCATTTTTTCCGGGGCGAAACGGTAGTGCCAGTACTGGTGTATCTCTGTTTTTCCCTTATGGGCCTTTATGTAGCAGCCCTGCGGCAGGCGGCGCAGATGCTTGAAAATGGTGCGGGGCGACGAGATATAGTAGAAAGAAAGGTAGTTTGCGAGGGCCTGGTGGTCGATATCGCGCGGCACTCCGGTAAACGAGAGCAGGGCTCTTATTTCCGAAGACAGCAGCAGCGTGCCGTTGAGATCGCAGTAGAAAAGCGGTTTTACTCCCACGCGGTCGCGGGCCGCAAGCAAAGTTTCGGTTTTCGCGTCCCAGAGAGCGAAGGCGAACATCCCGTTCAACCGCTCAATAAAATTTTCACCGTATTCCTCGTAGAGATGCACCAGCACTTCAGTGTCGGAGTTGGTTTTGAAATGATGTTTCGGCTCAAGTTCCCGCCTGAGTTCCAGATAATTGTATATTTCCCCGTTTAAAACCACGGCCACATCGCCGGTTTCGTTGAAAATGGGCTGGCGTCCGCCGGCCACGTCGATTATGGAAAGACGGCGCATGCCAAGACCGCAGTAACGGCCGATGAAAACGCCTTCGTCATCGGGGCCGCGGTGAAACATCTCAAAAAGCGGTTTTTTTAGTTCCGCTTCAGTCACCGGCCTTTTAGAGGCATAATTGAGTTTCGCTATTATTCCGCACATAAGCTCAGTTGCTTTGCTGGTAGGCTAGTATGCGAGTAGGCGGGTATGCTTCAACAACACTAATGCTGAAAGGCGGGTATGTTTTTCAGGGCCTACTAACTTACCAGCATACAAGCCTACCAGCTTCTGCCTTCGATACAAGTTGCAGGCCGCAAGTTTTAAACGCTTACCTGGACGGCCTCTTTAACAGCGTCGGTGACCGTCTTGATCTGGGCATCTGCCAGTTCCGGGTACATCGGCAGCGAGAAGACCATGTCCTGCGCTTCTTCGCAGACCGGCAGGTCGCCCAGCTTTCCGCCCAGATGAGAGTAGGCCTTTTGCAGGTGTAGCGAGATAGGATAGTAGATCTGATTGCCTATTCCCATTTCTGTCAGGTGCTTCTGCGCGTTATCTCGCCTGGCTTTTGAGTCAAAGCGGATGGTATAGTAGTTGAAAGAGTGCCGGCGGTTGGCCTGTACTGAGGGGGTAACGCACACGCCGTTGAGCGCGGCGGCGTACTTGCCTGCCACAAGGTTGCGCATTTCCGTCCACTGTTCCACATGCCTGAGCCGCACTGAAAGTATGGCTGCCTGCACGGTGTCAAGCCTGGAATTAAAGCCTTCCATTTCATGAAGATAACGCGCTTTTTGCCCGTGGTTGCGCAGGGCTTTAAGCTCCTCGTATATCCTGTCGTCGCTTGTTGTGACCAGGCCGCCGTCGCCGAAGGCGCCTAGGTTTTTGGCTGGGAAAAAGCTGAAAGTCCCGCAGTCTCCAATGCTGCCCAGATATTTCCAGTTTTTGCCTTCCATTTTAAATTTGCCGGTGAAAGACTGCGCGGCGTCTTCGATGATTTTCAAGTTATACTTTTTTGCCAGCGACAGGAAAGCGTCCATGTCTGCGGGCATGCCGTAGAGATGTACCGGTATTATGGCCCTGGTTTTTTTTGTGATTTTCTTTTCTACGCTTTTAGGGTCCAGTGTGTAAGCGCCGGGTTCAATATCTGCGAACACGGGCACAGCGCCGGCTTGGCTGATGGTCTCAGCGGTGGCTATAAAGGTGAACGGCGAGGTTATTATCTCGTCGCCCGGCTTTATGCCGCAGGCAATTATCGCCAGGCGCAGCGCATCTGTTCCGTTGGCCACTCCCACCGCGTATCTGGCGCCCACGTGCGCCGCGAATTCTTTTTCAAATTTGGACACTTCTTCTCCAAGAATGAAGTTAGCTTTGTTGAAAACAGTCTTAACAGCGGCTTCAATTTCGTCTTTGATAGGGGGATATCCAGCCAGCATATCAACCATGGGTACTTTCATTTTCTCTCCTTACGGAATTAGTCGCTTTCAGGCGTGCGCGAATTTACTATAATTTATTATATAAAATTATGAAACTCGGAAAAAAACGCTCTTTGCTGGTTTTGTTCACTGCCGCTTTGGCGCTGCGTCTCGTCGGTATTAAGCTTGGCCTGCCCTCCGAAACAGGGGGTCTTACAACACTCCACCCGGACGAATCCGTCACTTTTTACTCCCTTGAAAGGATGAAACCGTCAAAACTGGATTTTTTCCCCGGCGACGCGGGCAGTTGGGGGACCCTTCATCTTTATACTGTGGGAGCTTTGGTAAAAGCGCTTGATTTCACGGGATTTGTCAAACTTGGGGACCGTAAAAAACTTAAGGAAAGCCTTGGCGAGGTCGATAAAATGTATTTATCGGGCCGCGCTCTTTCGGCGCTATTTGGCGCTTTAGCGGTTGTCGCGCTGTATTTTATAGGCGGTCTGTTTTTGAGCGAAAGAGCCGCGTTTTTTTCCGCCCTGCTCCTGGTTTTCTCACAGGTGCCCATGATGGTTTCTTATCTTGTAAAGCCGGACAGCATGATGATTTTTTTGGCGCTTGTTTCTGTTTATTTTTCCCTCAGACTTCTGCGCGAGCCGTCAACCGCCTGTTATAGCCTGGCCGGACTCTTCCTGGGGCTGGCTTTTATCACCAAATACAGCGCCGCGCTTCTGGTGTTCTTTCCTTTGGTGGCGCATTCGTATCACGCATACGGGGCGCGAGATCCGTTTTTAGGGGTCAGGAAGCTTTTTATTTTCGCGCTCTCAGGTCTTGCGGCCGTATTAGTTTGCACCCCATCTCTTTTTTTAAGGACTGGAGACACGCTGACCGTGATGTTCAGCAACCTTGAAAGGGGAGCTGTGGGTGGCGGCGGATTTAAGACGTATGTGGATTACTTTTTTTTGGTTCTTCCTGCGGCTTTCGGCTGGTTTTTGTTGCCATTAGGTCTGGCGGGTCTTGCGCGTTGGGTGCGCGGGCCATTCGGTGAAAAAACATTCATCGCTATTTATTGCGTGCTGTTTATGGTCTGGGCGGGAGCAAGCTCAATACCGGTAATAACTTATACCCTGCCTCTTATTCCTTTTGTTTGCCTTGCCGCAGGAGATCTGGCCCATTCCATATTCGATAAGCGTTGGGGTAGACTTCTTGTGGCCGCGGTATTGGCGCAGAGTATGTTAAGCACGCTTTATGTCAGGCATAACTATATTTCCGGGTATACTATAAAGGAGGCGGACTTGTGGCTCCGGAACAATGTGCCCCCGGGGTCAATCGTAGCGGTACCGAAGAACGACACCTGGACGCCCTTCGCCATAAGGCGGCACTCGGGTTTTCTGAAAATCATGGAAGGAGTTTCTCCACAGTCGTCAATATCTGATGGCGTGGCCGCGCTTGGCAGAATATATTCAAAAGCGGATTATGTGGTGCTTTCGGAGCGTGAATACGGTTTTGTAAAATCGGTTCCAGAAAAATACCCCGCTGAATGCGCCGCTCTAGAGGAAATATTTTCCGGAACGACGGAGATAAAGAGATTTCAAAGCAAACTCCCTTTTTACGCTATGCCCTTCAATTCCGGAAAAATAGGCCAGCAGCTCAACTTTATGAATCCGGATATTTTGGTGCTGAAGGTTGCGCATCCCTAATAAATAAATGAAAGTTTCAATCGTGATCCCCTGCTATAATGAGATAAAAACCCTGCCTGAAGTTTTTAAGCGGCTTGCCGCCCTGCCTGTTGAAAAGGAAATAATAGTAGTGGATGACGGTTCTATAGACGGTTCGCGTGATTGGTTGGCTTCGGCACTTGAAAATAGGTTGTTTCCGTTTGAGTTGAAGGTTATTGAGCATGAGCGCAATAAAGGCAAGGGAGGGGCGCTTATAACCGGTTTTGCCCTCGCCTCCGGTGATATTGTGGTAGTGCAGGATGCCGACCTTGAATACGACTGCAAATATATACCTGAAATAGTGCGCCCCATCGCCGAGGGCCGCGCCGACGCTGTTTACGGCTCGCGTCTCATTAACGGCGAGGCCAGGCCCTACAATATTTTTTATCTTTGGGGCAACCAATTCCTGACATTCCTGATAAACCTGCTTTTCGGCTCGCGCATGACCGACTCTTACACCTGTTATAAGGCCTTGAACGCGGCTTTACTGAAAACCTTGGATCTGTCTTCAAGCGGTTTTGAAATTGAAGCTGAAATTTCCTGTAAGCTGGCTTTCAAAAAAGCGCGTTTTATGGAGGTGCCTATAATTTACGCCTCCCGTTCAAGGTCGGAAGGGAAGAAAATCAATTACAAGGACGCGGTTAAAGGTGTTTTGAAAATTGTATGGCTGCGCCTTACGCTTAGCAAATCGCCGTAGGCGATTTGCGCTAGTAGGCCGGTAAACTGGTCTGCTATGGTTTTAAGGTGTCAGCAAGCTTATTGAGCCTACTAGCTTACTAGCTTACTGGCTGATAATCAAAAGGAGATATATGAAAGGCATAATACTCGCAGGAGGTTCCGGCACCAGGCTTGCCCCGCTTACAGCGGTAGTTTCAAAGCAACTGCTGCCTGTTTATAATAAGCCCATGGTGCATTTTCCGCTGGCCACTTTGATGCTTGCGGGAACGCGCGAGATACTTATAATTTCCACTCCCCGCGATATCGGAGGATTTAAAATACTGCTGGGCGACGGCCGGCGTCTGGGGCTTAAAATAAGCTATGCCGTCCAGTCCAGCCCGCGCGGCATAGCGGAGGCTCTGATCATAGGCGAAAAATTCATAGGGGGGGGAAATTGCTGGCTGATACTAGGAGATAATATCTTTTTCGGCCACGGCTTATCGCAGGAGCTGGAGGCCGCAAAGCTTGAAAATGCAGGCGCAACTGTTTTCGGCTATAGCGTGAGCGACCCGCAGCGCTACGGAGTGCTTGCCTTTGACGATAAGGGCGCGCCGAAAAGCATAGAGGAAAAGCCCGCAAAACCCCTTTCCAACTACGCGGTGACCGGCCTTTATCTTTACGATTCCCGCGCTTCTGAGTTCGCCAGAAAACTGAAGCCATCAGCCCGCGGCGAGCTTGAAATAACCAGCCTCAATAATACATATCTTTCCAAAGGCGAGCTTAAAGCCAGAAAACTGGGCCGCGGCTACGCCTGGCTTGACACCGGCACCTACGACAGCCTGCTGGAGGCGGCGAATTTCATACAGGCTATAGAAAAACGCCAGGGTCTTCAGGTGGCTTGCGTTGAGGAAATAGCCTACCGCATGGGTTTTATAAGCAGGCGGCAATTCGCCGGTCTGTCGCGCGAGATGGCCGCCACTCCCCAGGGGCCGTACCTGAAAAGCGTGCTTGAAGAACAATGAGAGCGCTTATCATAGGTTCTTCCGGGCAGGTGGGCTCAAATCTTGAACGTGCCTGCGCCGTTAAAGGCCTTGAGGTTTACGGCGCCGACATAAAGCCCGCTTCAAAGGGGCTTTATATTGATGTTTCCGAGCCGGTTTCTGTGCGGGCGGCCTTTGAAACCGCCCAGCCCGGTGTTGTCTTTTTGTGCGCCGCTATGACATATGTGGACGGCTGCGAAAAAAATCCGGCGCTCGCAGAAAAAATAAATGTAAAAGGGACGGAAATTACGACCGCCTGTTGCCGCGAGGCCGGCTCAAAACTTGTGTATCTTTCAACCGAGTACGTTTTTGACGGAAAAAACGGCCCGTACTCCGAAACCGACGCTCCGAACCCCGTAAGCGTTTACGGCAGGACGAAGCTGGAAGGTGAGCGTTTGGCGCTGGCGCTGAAGTCGGCTCTTTCGATAAGGACAACAGTGGTTTACAGTTATGCTCCAGGGGAAAAGAATTTTTTAATGCAGCTTATTGATGCCGCGCGTTCCGGTGTTAAGATGCGGGTGCCAAAAGACCAGTATTCCAATCCCACCTATGCGCCTGAGCTGGCTGAATTTATGGTGGAACTTGTCCTTAAAAATAAAATCGGGATTTACAATGTGGTCGGCGCCGAGCGTATGGAACGCTATTCTTTCGCGCTGAAAGCTTGCGAGATACTGGGGCTTAATACTTCGTTGATAGAGCCAGCGCTCACTTCCGAACTCGGCCAGACCGCAGCCAGACCGTTATCTGCTGGCCTCAAAACGGATAAACTTAAGAAAGAACTCGGTCGGGCCCCTCTTGGCGCTTCGGATAGTCTCAGTATTATAAAAGGGCTTTTATCAAATGGCCGATCTGCTTGAAAATTTCAGGCTTTACCTTATAGCCTTCCTTCTGCCGCTGGGCCTTTCGCTTGCGCTCACGCCGCTTTTAAGGCTTGCCGCGCTGGCTCTAGGTCAGGTTGATCAGCCCACCGATATCAAAACTCATAAGATCCCTACGCCGCTTTTCGGCGGAGTGGCTGTGGCGCTGGCGGTTTCAGCTTCGCTCATTGTCATGCGCTTTTACACCTCCTTCCCAACCGGCACGCTCAGGGATTTGCGTGTAATACTTGCGGGCGGTGCGGTTATGTTCGCTCTGGGTCTTATTGACGATTTTAAAAAACCCAATGGGCTCGGAGTCAGGACAAAATTTACCATACAGTTCCTGGTGGCTTTTTTTACCGTATTTTACGGTATAAGGATACGCTTCGTGGAGCCGCAGTATCTTTCTTTCGTTCTCAGCCTGTTGTGGATAGTGGGTGTATCCAACGCTTTCAATATCATTGATATTATGGACGGGCTTTCCGCCGGGCAGGTCGCAGTCGCCTCCTTCGGGTTTTTGCTTATAGCTTTTCCCTCTGAATCCATATATGTCAACTTCGCTTCTGCGGCGCTTGCCGGCGCTGTTTTGGGTTTTCTGCCTTACAATTTCTCAAAAAACATGAAAATTTTCATGGGTGATTCAGGCAGCCTTTTTTGCGGGTTTGTGCTGGCGTTGGTCGCTATGGGCACACAGTACACCAAAGTCAATCCGCTCGGCGTTTACGCCCCGCTTTTTATACTTGCCCTGCCCATCTATGACACTATTTTTGTTTCCATAATGCGCCTGCGGCGCGGGCATTCGCCGTTTTTGGGAAGCAAGGACCATTTTGCCCTGCGGCTGGAAAAGCTGGGTTTTTCAAGGCCGAGAATAGCTTTCGGCGCGGCGCTGGCCGCGGTGGCGCTATCTGTTTTTGCCTGGTTTATAACCCAGGTGCCGCTTGTCTGGGGCGCGCTGATCTGTTTTGTGGTTGGGCTGGAATTCATCCTGATCAGCTTGGCCATAGCCAGAATAAAAATATAAAAACGGCCGACGCCATTTTTATGCCAGTAAGAGCTAAAGTCGTGTTAATTAGCAGGACTGAAATTGCAGTTAAATTCGCCGAATATGGAGCCAGTATGACATCTCAATATTACATGGGAAAGTTGCAGTCTATCCGAAGTTCCGCCGGGCCGGCCTTTACCCGCGGTCTGGGCGATGCGGACATCCGGCGTTTCCTGGAAGTGGACAAAGATCTTTCGAAGGCCATAGAGACCGCCGCGGATAACCGCCGGAAACTTTCAGCCGCAAACGGCGCATTGTTCGCGATGGAGGAAAAAGCCCTCTGCCGCCTGCTGCAGCAGCGGGTGCTGAACTTCTATCCGGCCGAAAACATAAACCCTTATGTGCCGCTGGCTGCTTCTGGCTCCTGGATAATCACTTCGCATGGCGCCGTTATCCACGACTCCGGCGGCTACGGTATGCTTGGCATGGGGCACGCACCCGTGGCTGTTCTGGAGGCCATGGGCGAACCCTTCGTTATGGCCAATGTTATGACCCCGTCCTTCAGCCAGCATAGACTGACGGAACGCCTTAACCATGAGATAGGCGGCCGGCGCGGCGACTGCCCTTACAAGCAGTTCGTTTTCCTGAATAGCGGCTCCGAGGCGGTAACCTTCACCTGCCGGGTAGCGGATATTCATGCCCGTATGATGACCGATTCCGGCGGCCGGCGCGCCGGGAAGAAAGTTATGCGCCTGGCTATCATTGAAGGCTTCCATGGGCGCACCGAGGGCCCCGCGCGGCTCTCACACTCCTGTCGTTCGCTTTATGCAAAGCATCTGGCCTCCTTCAGGGAGCCGGATAACCTTAAGTTTGTGCCCCTCAACGATCTTGCTGCCCTGCGCAGGATATTCGCGGAAGCCGAAAAGAATGGTGTATTCTTTGAAGCTTTCTACGTGGAGCCGGTGATGGGTGAAGGCATACCCGGGCTTGCCCTCACCCGGCAGTACTATGACGAAGCCAGGGCGCTGACCCGGAAGATGGGCAGCCTGCTGGTAGTAGATTCCATCCAGGCCGCGCTGCGCGCGCAGGGCTGTCTCAGCATTGTGGACTATCCCGGCTTTGAGGACTGCGTTCCGCCGGATATGGAAACCTTTTCCAAGGCGCTGAACGCGGGGCAGTATCCCCTGTCCGTTATCGCATTAAACGGCGCTGTGGCGGACCGGTACATCACCGGCCTTTACGGAAACACTATGACAGGCAATCCCCGGGCCATGGAAGTGGGGTGCGCCGTTCTGGACGCCGTCACCGATGAAGTCCGCGGGAATATCCGCGAGCGGGGCCTGGAATTTGTCCTGAAGCTGAAGGTGCTCTCTGATGAGTTTCCGGGGGCTATTGAGCAGGTAGTAGGCACGGGGTTGATGGTGAGCGCGATGCTTAACCCAAAACTATACCGCGTACTGGGTAAAGGCGGGTTTGAGGAATTCATGCGCGTCAACGGCATAGAGATGATACATGGCGGGGAATGCGGCCTTCGCTTCACTCCTTCCTTCGGCATCACCAGCGCCGAGATAGACCTTATAGTTTCCGTTATCCGCCGGGGACTAAAGGAGCTGACATCTTCTTCCAAGAAAGTTTTAGCGGCTAAAGGTAGGAAGTCAGGCAAGCCTTTACTAAAACAAGGCCGCCGTTTCGCGCGATAGGTGCGGCCGGTAGTGATTTATTACCCTGCTCGGTGTATTGTTTATAAAGGAGAAT
Source organism: Elusimicrobiota bacterium (assembly GCA_003450815.1). Lineage (GTDB taxonomy): Bacteria > Elusimicrobiota > Elusimicrobia > Elusimicrobiales > UBA9959 > UBA9634. The sequence goes on from DMES01000085.1 coordinate 94,954, forward strand.
GGGGTCAGGTCTTGATTCTTGACCAACCCTACAACAAAAAGTCAAGAATCAAGACCTGCCCCCTTATACAATGCTCTAAAATAACCTTGGGCGATGGAGTTCGCCTGAAAATGCTCCCGCAACGGGGCTGATGACTCCTACCACTAAGGCAGGGGTCTTTTTTTTGAGGTCACAAATATGAATACGACTTATACTGCGACTTGCATAATGCTTTTGATTTTTATCGCCAGTGCTTTTTCTGTGGAACTTGCGCTTTCCGCTGCCATAATTGAAATAGCTGTAGGGGTAATAGCGGGCAATTTCCTTGGATTAGGCTCTGCGCCATGGATGGATTTTCTCGCGGGATTCGGCGGCATCCTGCTGACTTTTTTGGCCGGGGCTGAAGTGGACAGCAGAATGTTGCGAGATAAGCTAAAGGAGAGCCTTCTTATAGGCGGACTATCTTTTATAATTCCGTACATCGCTGCTATTGTCTATTGTTATTGGGGTGCGGGTTGGACCTTGAATGCCTCGCTTATCGCCGGTTGCGCACTGTCCACTACTTCATTGGCCGTGGTGTATGCGGTTCTTGTTGAAACCGGGCTGACAAACACGGACATCGGAAAAATAATTATGGCCGCAACCTTTGTCACTGATTTCGGGGTCGCCGCAGCATTATCTTTATCCTTTGCGGAATACAACTTTTATACTCTGTGGTTTATCCTGGGGTCTATCGCAATCATCGCGGCGGCGGCTCGCTGGCTGCCGGATATATTTTTACGCTATGGAAAGCGTGTCATAGAGCCGGAGATTAAACTGCTCTTTTTTCTACTTTTTTCTTTTATGTCCTTAGCTCAAATGGGTAAAGGGCATGCGGTTCTGCCTGTTTTCATTCTGGGTCTTTATCTTGGCAAAATGTTCCGCGAGCATAAGGATCTCCAGCAAAAGCTTCGCATAGTCGCCTTCGCCATGATAACCCCGTTTTTCTTCATCAAAAGCGGTATGAATGTTTCTTTGCGGGAGGTAGCGGCTCAATGGCCGTTGTTCCTGGCCTTATTCGGAATAAAAATCGCCGCTAAATTCGTTGGGGTCTGGCCTTTAGCTAAACGGTATGTCGCCGAACATGCCGAATATACAACGCTGCTGATGAGTACGGGACTTACATTCGGCACGATCTCATCGCTCTATGGGCTTCAAGCGGGTTACATTGATAAAAAACAATTTTCGGTTCTTGTAGCGGTAGTCATAGGCACGGCTATTGTGCCGACATTTATAGCCCAACGGTGGTTTTCACCGAACTTATCCAAAGCAGAGGCGGACGAGTTGCTGGCCAGAGAAGAAGAAAGCGCATAAAGTTTTATGTACACTTCTTTTGAGGACCTGTCGGTAAAAGACGACATAGAACTGCGCGATGAGGCGCGGCTGCGCCGCCTTTACAGCAAAAACTTTTATGGCATTAAAATTGCCGCCGCCTGCTGCCTTGTCATAGGCGCGGCGCTGGCCGCGCTGACCTTGTGGCTGGTCAGCTATTACTTAACCTCAAAAAACATGCCTGCCCGGGATTTTTGGACTCTTTTCGGAGTCGGGGCCGGTTTTGGGATTATGTGCCTGGGAATGGGCTTGGCTTTTTTGAAAGAGATTTCGCGCATGGTTGCACTTCTAAATGGAATCCGCTCTTGGGACAGCCCTGGGCTTTTAGGCCCATCCCCGCTAAGATAAT
>DMES01000026.1 GCA_003450815.1 Elusimicrobiota bacterium
CTATTTTTTACCGGACAGCTGTGATACAACAAAAAATCTAAACAAAGCTGTCGCCAGAAATCTGCTCAGGTTCCCTGAGGACTTTATGTTTAAACTTCAAAAGGATGAACTGGTGAACTTGAGGTTCCAATTTGGAACCTCAAGTTGGGGCGGCAGGCGTTATTCCCCGCACGCCTTTACCGAAAACGGGGTCGCCATGCTTTCAAGCGTGTTGAATAGCCGCCGTGCGATTGAGGTAAACATCCAGATAATGCGCACTTTTACAAAAATCAGACAACTACTTTCAAGCCATGCAGACCTTCTCCGCAAACTTGAAGGAATGGAGAAAAAATACGATTACCAGTTCAAGATTGATTTTCCCGTAAGAAGTCGGTATTTACACGGGAAAATCAACATTGAGTGTTGCGCCGCAGGTTCGCCCAATCGTGGGTCCGCCGGCGGAGCATACAACATGGTCGTAATCAAAGGGTTATAACAGTACCCATTTTGCTAAAATATTCGAGTAAGGGTCGCAAAAAGATGTTGCTTTTACATTGAACTATTGATAATTGAGGGGTAAAAAGGTAGCTGCTACCTTTTTTATGAAAAATGAAATAAAACTTCTTCACAAGGGTAAAGTGCGGGATGTGTACTCGGTCGGGGAGAAATACCTGCTTATCGTTTCATCGGACAGGATCTCGGCTTTTGATTTTATCCTGCCCACCCCTGTGCCGGGCAAGGGGGAACTGCTCAACCGCATCAGCTTGTTCTGGTTTGAGCGCACAAAACACATAATCAACAATCACATCGTAGCCTCCGACATAGAAGCTATAAAGTCACAGGTTTCAGGCCACAAGGAATACAAGTCACAAGTCACAGGTCACAAGTCACAAGCCGGAGGTATGGGAGACAAGTCACAAGTCACAAGTCACATGTCACAAGCCGGAGGTACGGGGGACAAGGCACAGGTCACAGGTCACAAGACGGTGGAATTGGATTGGGAATATATGAAGGGGCGCGCGCTGCTGGTGCGCCGCACCAAGCGGATAAATTTTGAGTGCGTCGTGCGCGGCTATATAACCGGCTCCGGCTGGAAAGAATATCTTAAAGCCGGAACTGTCTGCGGTATAAAGCTGCCGCCGGGTTTAAAAGAAGCGCAAAAACTGCCCGAGCCCATATTTACGCCCACGACTAAGGCGGACCATGGCCACGACCAGAATGTGACCTTTGAAGAAATGGCCGCTGATTTCGGCGTAAAAAAAACACGGGTTATAAAAGCTAAAAGCCTGGAGCTTTATAATTTTGCCGCCGCTTACGCGGAGGCCCGGGGCATAATACTGGCCGACACCAAATTCGAATTCGGCGAGCTGGAGGGGCATCCCGACTCAGGCGGCGGGATAATACTTATAGACGAGGCCCTGACCCCCGACTCTTCGCGGTTCTGGGACAAGGCGGCATATAAAATTGGCTCAAGCCCCGAAAGCTTTGACAAACAATTCGTGCGCGACTGGCTTGAGAAAGAGTCCGGCTGGGATAAAACGCCGCCTCCGCCTGAATTGCCGGCTGAAGTTGTTGCGGGCACGCTTGAAAAATACAAGGAAGCTTTGAATCGCCTCACAGGATTGTAATGGCAGCGACTCTGGCCTGTCGCGGGCCTCTGGCACTGTCCGCGACTGAGTTTACTCTGCCCAAAAAGGCAAAGCAAGCTTTGCCACTACAGTGCGCGCGGTACGCGCGCACAATAAAAATACGGTGGACCTGAATAATTACATACATCTGCCATATGATAATAGAAATCTTTACTAAGGGAAAATACGCTAAAAATGAAGAGGCGGGGTTTGCAAAAAAACTGGTCCTAGCGGGCCTTAAAACTAATTTTCTGAAAGTTTCCAAATTATATCTTATAGAAGGTGTTTATTCCGGGGCAGAAATTTCCCGTCTGGCCTGTGAACTGCTGCTCGATCCCATAACCGAGGACTGGTTATTAAAACCGCGCCGTTGCGTCGGCGACAATATCTACCGTGTTGAGATATGGCTTAAAAACTCGGTCACGGACGTTGTGGGCCAGAGCGTTAAGGAAGCTGTGGCTGATATGGGCCTTAAGGGGCCAAAGCGGTGCCGGTTCGGCCGGTGCCTGTATGTGCGTGCGTCTTCGGAACTTAAGCTGAAGCATGCCGTTGCCAAAACTCTTATGAACGAAACTGTTAATTATTGCGAAATAATAAAAGTTTAACTCATGGAACTGCTCCTTTCAAAATTCTCAACGTTAAACCACAAGCAGCTCGCCGCGCTTGACAAAAAATACGGCTGGTCGCTGAACCTGCTTGAGCTAGAAGCCGCCCAAAGATATTTTAAAAAGCTTAAGCGCGAGCCTACCCGCGGAGAGCTTGAGACCATCGCCCAGACCTGGTCCGAGCACTGCAAACACAAAACTTTTTCCGGCCCGGTTAAATTCCGCTCAGGCCGCAAAGTAAAGCGTTACAAAAATCTTTTTAAAGAAACCATAGTAAAAGCCACGCGCCGGCTTAATAAACAGTGGTGCCTGTCGGTTTTTAAGGACAACGCAGGTGTGGTTGAATTCGGGGCCGGCGGCAAGTGGGCGCTTGCCTTTAAGGCAGAAACGCACAACCATCCCTGCGCGCTGGAACCTTACGGGGGGGCCGAAACCGGTGTGGGCGGCGTGGTGCGCGACATAATGGGAGTGGGCCTTGGGGCAAAGCCGGTGCTGAACACCGACATTTTTTGTTTCGGCCGGCTGGATTCCAAAATGAAGCTGCCTAAAAACGCTTTGGGCGCGCGCCGCATATTTGATGGCGTGGTTGAAGGCGTGCGAGATTACGGCAACCGAATGGGAATACCCACGGCCGCCGGAGCGGTGGTTTTTGACGACGGCTACGCGCTGAACCCGCTTGTTTTTGTGGGCTGCGCCGGTATAATTCCGCGCGACAAAATACATAAAAAGGTTAGTCCGGGCGAGCTGATAGTCGTTATAGGGGGCAGCACGGGTAGGGACGGCATACATGGCGCCACTTTTTCTTCGGCTAATATCGCGGAGGATACCTCAAACTCTGCCGTACAGATAGGCCACGCTCTGAACGAAAAAAAAGCTTTGGACGTACTGTTAAAAGCCAGGGATAAAAACCTTTACAGCGCGGTAACGGACTGCGGTGCGGGCGGTTTCTCTTCAGCCATAGGCGAACTTGCCTCGGAGTGCGGGGCGATAGTTGAGCTTGAAAAAGCCGAACTGAAAGATACCGCCATTGAGCCCTGGGAAATATGGGTTTCAGAGTCACAGGAGCGTATGGTGTTTGCCGTGCCGCCGAAGAATTTAAAGAGACTGGCGGAGATAGCGGACGGTGAGAACTGCGGTTACTGCGTACTGGGGCGCTTTACCGGTGATAACAAACTGAGGGTTACTTTTAAAGGGGAAAGCGTGGTCGCGCTGGATAACGCGTTCCTGCACGGCGGCATCCCCAATTATGAAAAAAACGCCGTTTTCCTGTCACCTGCTACCTGCAACCTTCCGCCTAAAAAAATAAAAAAACCGTACCATCAGGTACTTAAAAGTATTTTGTCCCATCCCAATGTCTGCTCCAGACGCTCCATTGTAAGCCAGTACGATCATGAAGTGCAGGGCGGCACTGTTGTAAAGCCGTTCGTGGGCCCCGGACAAAACGGCCCTTCCGACGCCGCCGTTATCTGGCCGCAGGCGGCCACCGGCGACATGAAGGATTTTTCCGGTTTTGCGGCCGCCCACGGTATTAATCCTGCGGTGGGGCGGATAAACCCGTATCTGATGGCCCTCTATGCGGCGGATGAGGCGGTGCGAAATCTTTTGTGCGTGGGAGCCGATATCACTCGGACGGCGTTACTGGACAATTTTTGTGCCGGCTCGCCCAAAGACCCGCAGGTGATGGGGGGGCTTGTATTGGCGGCCGAGGGCTGTTACGCCGCCGCTATGGGCTACGGCGCGCCGTTCATCTCCGGCAAGGACAGCTTTTATAATCAGTCAACGGACGCAGCCGGCCGTCAGTACCCGGTGCCGCTCACGCTTCTTATTTCAGCGGTGGCCCCTGTTGAGGATATACGCAAGTCTTTTTCCATGAACCTGAAAAGGCCGGGCAACCCTATTTATCTTGCCGGTACTGCCCGTAAAGGCATGGGTGGCTCCATTTATAATGAATTGTACCCATCCGGAAATAACGCGCTCAGCGGTCTGGATATTAAAGATAGTTTTAAACTCTACAAGGCACTGCTTTCGGCCATGCGTTCAGGATATGTGATGGCGGCCCACGATATTTCGGATGGCGGGTTTGCGGCTGCGGCGGCTGAAATGGCTTTTGGCGGCGATTTCGGAGCCGACTTGTGTCCCGAACTGTGTTTTGCCGAAAGCGGCATATCCGAAACGGAATTGCTTTTTGGCGAGTCGCCTTCAAGGCTGCTGCTGGAGGTGGATAAAAAGTCTGAGTCTGATTTCCTCTCGCTTGTGTCCAGTCTGCAGGTGGCAAAGGCCGGCTATGTCAACAACCGCGCTGAACTGATAATAATAAATGCCCGCGGTAAAGAACTGGTAAAGGAAAAAAACGCCGGCTTGCTGGCTTGTTGGGAAAGAGATTTGTTATGAAAAGGCCCAAAGCTCTCATCCTTCGCGGCTCAGCCACCAATTGCGATATTGAAACCGCCAATGCCTTCGCTTACGCGGGTGCATGCTCTGACCTTGCGCATATAAATGAGTTCCTTTCAGGCAAAAAAAGCGTTTTGGATTATGATATTCTGGCGTTTCCCGGCGGGTTTTCCTATGGCGACGATATTTCAGCCGGTAAGATCTTTTCCGTAAAGCTTGAAAAGATTGCAGCCGGGCTTGAAAAGTTCATTAAGGACAAAAGGCCGGTTATAGGCATCTGCAACGGTTTTCAGATAATGGTAAAAGCCGGCCTCCTGCCGCAGAACAAAGGCCGCGCGCGCACCGCCACGCTTTTTACGAACGACTGTGGTCATTTTCTGGCAAAGTGGATAAAGCTGAAAGTTAACACCAAAAGCCCCTGTATCTTCACGAGAGGTCTGCCTTCGGAGATAGAGCTTCCCATGGCGCACGGCGAGGGTAAATTTATCACGAGGGATTCAAAAACCCTCGCGACTATACTCAAAAATAATTTACACGTCCTTACTTATGCGGATAATCCTAACGGTTCCATGGCGGATATCGCTGGCATCTGCTGCGTCTGTGGAACTGTTTTTGGCCTTATGCCGCACCCAGAGCGTAATTTTTTCTCCTGGCAGCATCCGGACAGGAAAAAAGTTAAAGAAGCTTTGGCTGTGGGGTATCAGTTCTTCAAGAACGCCGTTGAATATGTACGGTGACTACGGGTTATGGTTTTGGGGCAGGAACCATTCAGATGCACAGAAATAATAAGGCAGCATGAATTTGTCTAAATATTCGTTTGTTGAGGAACTATTATGTGCGGAATATTTGTCGTAGCCGGAAATAAAGAAGCGGCCAGAATTGCTTATGTGGGCCTTTTTACCCTTCAGCACCGCGGCCAGGAATCCGCCGGAATAGTAACCGAGCACAAGGGCCGCCTGCTGTCGCATCGAGGCATGGGCCTTGTGGGCGGGGTGTTTTCAAATTACGCTTTGGATTATCTCGAAGGGACTAGCGCCGTGGGCCATGTCAGATATTCCACGGCCGGTTCAAGCGAAATAAAAAACGCACAGCCGCTTTTCTTTAAAACCTCATCCAGCGAACTCGCTGTGGCCCATAACGGCAACCTTACCAACGCGGCCCGCTTAAGAAAAGAGCTTGGCGGGCGCGGAGCAATTTTCCAGTCCGCCACCGACAGTGAACTGATAGTTCATCTTATAGCAAGGTGTAATGGCTCCGAACTTGAGGATGCGGCGGCAAAAAGCCTGCCAAAACTGCGCGGCGGCTATGCTTTCGCTTTCATGGCGCCCGGTAAAATTATAGGCGCGCGAGATCCGCTAGGCATAAGACCGCTTGTGCTTGGCCGGCTTGGCGGAGCCTGGCTGATGTCGTCCGAAACCTGCGCCATTGAAGTTGTGGGGGGGCGTGTTATCCGCGAGGTGGAGCCGGGGGAAATGGTGACGATAAGAGGCGGAAAACTTTTTTCAAAAAGATTCGCCCCGCGTCGTAAGGCCGCGCGCTGCGTTTTTGAACAGGTTTATTTCGCGCGTCCCGATTCAGTCGTTTGCGGCCGCACGGTGCAGCTGGCCCGCCATAATATAGGGAGCCTGCTCGCAAGTGAACTTAAAAACATCAAGGCGGACCTGGTTTCAGGCGTGCCGGATTCGGGCACAGCTTACGCGCTCGGGTTTTCTCAAAGGTCCGGCATACCCTATAAAACGGTTTTCATGCGCAATCATTACAGCGGCAGGTCCTTTATTCAGCCCGACCAGAAACTGAGGGAGTTTACGGCGCATTTAAAACTTGCGCCCATAAGGGATGTTATAAAGGGCAAAAGCATTATCCTTGTGGACGACTCCCTGGTGCGCGGTACCACCTCGCGCCGGATAATAGGCAACCTCAAAAGAGCCGGAGCGAAAAAAGTGATAATGGCTGTGGCCTCGCCGCCGGTTATGGGTTCATGTTTTTACGGTATAGACACGCCTGATAAGAGTGATCTTATAGCCAATCGGATGCCGCAGGAAGGGATACGGAAGTTTATATGCGCCGACGGGCTTTATTACCTCTCTCCTGAAAACTTGATAAAAGCCTGTGGTAATAATTCCGGAACGAATTTCTGCTCGGCCTGCTTCACCGGAAAGTATCCATTATGAATATTCTAATTATCGGAAGCGGAGGGCGCGAGCACGCGCTGGCCTGGAAATTGAAAGCGAGCCCACTGGTTGACAAACTCTACGCCGCCCCAGGTTCCGCAGGCATGGCGGAACTTGCCGAGCCCACGGGCATAGCCCAGGATGATTTTGAAAAACTTGCGGGGTTTTGCCTTGAAAAGCAAATTGAACTGGCGGTGGTGGGTCCGGAGGCGCCGCTTTCAAAGGGCGCGGCTGATTTCTTGTCCGGCCGCGGCGTGAAAGTTTTCGGTCCCTCGCAGAAAGGCGCCATGCTAGAGGCGTCAAAGCAATTCGCCAAGGAATTCATGCACAGGCACTATATTCCCACGGCAGATTTCCAGGTTTTTTACGATTCAGGCTGCGCCAGGGAAAAAATAAAAGAAAACAAAAAATATCCGCTGGTTATAAAAGCCGACGGCCTGGCCTCCGGCAAAGGCGTGCGCATATGCGAAAACGAGGCGCAGGCGCTTGAGGCCGTTTCTGATTTCATGGAAAAGCGGGTTTTTGGCTATTCCGGCTCAAAGATAATAATTGAAGAGTTCCTGGTGGGTAAAGAGGTCTCGGTAATGGCCCTGATAGACGGCGAAACCTTCCTGATGTTGCCCGTTTCGCGCGATCACAAGCGCCTGCTTGACAATAACGAAGGCCCCAACACCGGCGGTATGGGCGCTTTTTGTCCGGTGCCGCTGGACGCGCAAATTCTTGAGGCCATAAAAAAAGAAGTGCTGGAACGCTTTCTGGCGGGTATAAAGAAAGACCGCCTTCCCTATCGCGGTGTTATTTACGCGGGACTGATGCTTACTGAAAAAGGTCCGAAAACGCTTGAATTCAATGTCCGCTTCGGCGACCCTGAAACACAGTGTCTCATGCCGATGATAAAATCCGACCTGGCCGGACTTATGCTTGCCTGCGCGGAGGGGAAACTTGCGGGAAAGACTATTGAAACCGAAGCTGGGGCCTGCGTTTGTGTGACGCTTGCGGCTCGCGGGTACCCTGGTAACCCGGAAAAGGGCGCCTGGATACAAGGGTTGGATAAAACGCCTTCGGAAGTTTTGGCTTTTCACTCCGGAACTAGCGCTGAAGGCGGCAGGTTTTTTGTTAACGGGGGAAGGGTTTTAGGCGTTATGGCCATAGGCGCGGATATCTCATCCGCCGCTAAAAAAGCTTATGCGGCGATAAAGACGATCAATTTTGACGGTATGCAGTACCGCAGGGATATCGGAGCTTGAAAACCACGGTAGAGTCGCAAAAAGCTGTTTCGCTTTACAGCGGCTCCATTTCAACTATGACGCAAACACACACACGATAACGGTCCTTATGTTTACTATAATATCTGCAGGAGGTATTCTATGATTATAAAAGTGTGGATCACGTGGGCGCTTTTGATAGGGGTTATTTTATACGAAGTACCTGTTATCTTTGCCAAATATCAAACAGATAAGCGGCTGTGGAAGCTGGTTCTGCATAGCGTATTGCTTTTTGTTTTCGGCCTTATGAATTTGCAGTTGGGTATATTCTGCCTTCAGATGCAATTTGATATGACCCGGCCTCCGTATGCCGTACACAAGCTTGTGCCGCCCGCGCGCCATGTCGCTCCGGGCCATAAGCCGGCGGCTCCTGTCAAAGTAAAAAAAGTTGAGAAAAAATAAGTTTACTGTAGGAGCTGGCTCGCGGTTTTATTACATCGTGGACAGAGTTGAGTATTAAGAAAGCTTTAAACCCCGTCCCGGCTTACGAAAAAACCAACTTCCCGCAGCTTTGCCCGTCAGGATAACCGTTTGTCTAAGCGGATTGGTCCGGTCGCGGGGGGGTGCGGAAAATTTTATAAAATACCATCGGTGTCTTAAGAATAGGTACATTTCCGACAAGCTATATGCGGAGGGAATTATGAAGACCAGGTTCATTGCCTTAACAGCCTTTGCCGTTTGTGTTTTTGGGTATCATATCTATTCTCCCCGGCAGATGACCGGCATTCCCGCAGACTTGCGCGATGGCGTTGCGGAGGCTTCCCTTAATGCCTTGGCGGATATGACCCGCGCTAATGTTCCGGATGCGAATATCCCGCAGCCCAGCCCGGAACGTGCCGCTGCCCGGGATACAAAGCAGCTTGAACGCTATATGGATTTCCCCGCGTTTTTCGCGTTGCCTGAAAGCGCCATGCTGCCTAACATATACGGGCTGACCGAGTTTTATCCGCCCAGTTCGGTACTTAAAGCCATGCCTCAGAAAGACCATCAGCCAGGTGACCATGCCCAGCGGTCGGCCCACGGAGGGCTAGTGGGTGAGGCAAGAATGAGCGATCCGGGTATACCCGAAGGCCTGTCCGTGTGGGAAGGGCCCGCAAATTCACGGGCGGCGGACGATGGGTCTCCGGTCATTTACTCCATACATCCCGGTAATCCCGTCGGCTACCATATAGCGGTCGTTTCACGTGCGGAAGCCGCTAAAAAACTGGCTGCGACCGGAATGATACAGACCGGTGATGTTATTCTGACGGTGCGTCCGGAATGGGGTTTTCGCGGCGCTTATCCGAACATGATGATGGGGGTAAGCCATGCCGGTTTTGCTTTTGTGGACAAAGGTATGGTTTATAATCTCGATCATCCAATGGGCCCCGATTACTGTGGGAACTTTGACTCCGATCATTATCAGCATTCCTCAGTGCTGCATGTAATACGTCCGAGGAATTTGACCGAAAAGCAAAGGCAAAATTTATATATATTGGCCAAGAAGCTTTACGATACTCAACCCATGTCCGGGCATGACCTGGTTCGCGGCGAGATTAATTTTAACTCCGAGTATTCCAAGCCTACCTACACTTCCAATCCCGGCTTTGCCAGAATTGTAGGCAAGGTGGCGTTGGGATATAAGGATGAGGGAGTAAAGATTTTTTGTTCCGAATTCGTCTGGGCGTTGCTCTCTCTGAAAAATTGTGATCTCCAAAAAGATGCTGCTGATTTTAAAGCCAAAGGCGCTCCCGCGTGTATCAGCGCGCCGTTCAACCCGATGGCGGTTTTAGGCGATTATTTCCTGAAAACGGATTCCCAGCCGGGGCATTTGGGTTTTTTTGACGGGCCGTTGTCTGTTATCAATTCGATGGGCCTGCCCAAGGAAGAAAAAGAAGTTCTTATTCATACTGTGTTTAAAAAACTGCGCCCGAAAGACACTGATTCGGAGTCTTTATATAGTGAGGGGCCGGCTTTTGACAGGCTGGAAGAATATTATGCCGGCGTTGAAAGCAAAACGCCTGCAGTGGCGGCTTTAATAAATGGTTATAACAGCAAGTTTGAACGGAATTATCCGCCGGTTGCCTATTTGGTGAACACTCTGCTGCCGGTTAACAGCCCGGAACGTGTTATGGATGTTGTCGGCACAGTGGTTTTCTCTGACTAACCAGTCTGTTCTTCGCATTTCGCGATACCAGCCACGCGGACAGCAGGTATAGCGAAAAGGTAGACGCCGCCTTTTCGCCTTCCAGATTTTCATGTTATTATGTCGCAGGCCTCAGTAGTCTGTGGTCCCCTTGCTGCTATTCCCCTTTAAAATTGGGTTTTCTTTTTTCCATGAACGCTTTTATGCCCTCTTCGTAGTCGCGGCTGTTGTACACCTTGCGCCGCAGGGCCTGTATGCGCTCAAACGCTTCGGGGCTTATCGGGTGCGCTTCCGCCAGTATACGGAATTGCTCCTTTATCACCGATACCGCGAGAGGCGAGTTGGAGGCTATAACGCGGGCCAGGTCAAAAGTAAACCGTTCAATTTCGCTGGAACTTACAAGATGGTTTAAAATGCCGAAATGATAGGCTCTCTCGGCTTTCACCGGTTCAGCGGTGAAAAACATTTCTTTCGCGATATTGCTGCCCACGCGGTTTATGAAGTGCATTATGCCGGAGGCATTGTAGGGCAGGCCCATTTTAACCGGCGTGATGGCGAAAGCGGCGGTCTCGTCGCCAATGGCAAGGTCGCAGGTGACGGCAAGGTCTGTGGCCCCGCCCCACACGCTGCCCTGCACCATGGCTATGACCGCGCCCGGATATTCCTGTATGCGGCGGAAGGCCAGCTCCATGGGGCTGTCGTAGGCAAGCGGGTCGTGGTGCACCTGCGGCAGTTGTGTTATGTCATGGCCGGCGGACCAGACCCTGGCGTTTTTTTCGGCACGGATTATTATCACCGGAATTCTTTGCGCCTCAAAAGTTTCAAGCGCGGCCACCATTTCTCTGCACAGCTCAAGGCTGAGCGCGTTGCGCCGTGCCGGGTTGTTAAGCGTGAGAGAACCGATTTTTTCCTTTACTTCAGAAATTATCAGGGGCATAATAAAGCGTCCTTTTTTGTGCGCGCGCACAAGTTTCAGTATTTGTATAATTTAGCTGTTGCTCAGGTTCACGGTTCAGCGGTTTCATGGTTCAGGGTTGGGAGAATAAAAAGATAATCATGAACCTTGAACCGTGAACCTGTTAACCTGTGCAGTCGTATAATTCTACTATACTTCACTTCCAGTCAGCGTTGTTTTATCTTTTTAAATACGCGCCCGGAGCGATAACAAATGACCACATATAAAAAAGCCGGAGTGGATGTGAGACTCTCGGATAAATTCACGCAGTTCCTTGAAGAAAAATCAAAGTTTATCGGAGGCTTTGCGGGGCTTTTGCCGCTCTCTGAAACGGGCGGCAAGTACAGCCTGGTGGCCTCTACCGACGGAGTGGGCACCAAGCTTAAACTCGCCTTCCTGCTGGACCGCCACGATACCATAGGCATAGACCTGGTTGCGATGTGCGTAAACGACCTGCTCTGCTGCGGGGCCAGGCCCCTGCTGTTCCTGGATTATTACGCCACCGGCAGGCTGGAGCTGGCCCGCTCAAAAAAAATAATAGCTGGCATTATGGAAGGCTGCCGGCAGGGGGAATCGGCTTTGCTCGGCGGAGAAACGGCGGAAATGCCAGGCTTTTACAAGGCCGGCGAATACGACCTGGCCGGGTTTTCCGTGGGGATAGTTAAAAAAAGCGAAATTATCGACGGTTCAAAAATAAAGCCCGGCGACGCCCTTATCGGTTTTGCCTCCAGCGGATTCCACTCAAACGGGTTCTCGCTCATCCGCAAGGCTCTTAGCGGCGGCGGGCTGCTTAAAAAATACGCGCCCCGCCTGCTTGTGCCCACTAAAATTTACGTTAAAGACGTGAAAAATATGCGTTCTGCCATTAAAAAGCGCGGCGGGGATATTCTGGGACTGGCGCACATAACGGGCTCCGGCATAGCCGGGAACCTGGAACGGATCTTGCCTAAAAAAACCGACGCCATAATTATAAAATCCTCCTGGAGTGTGCCGCCGCTTATGCGCGAGGTTCAGCGCCTTGGCGGTATAAGCGAGAGGGAGATGTTTGAAACTTTCAACATGGGCCTTGGTATGATAGCCGCGGTGCGAGCGTCAGACGCGCCGGCGGCGTTAAAAACCGTTAAAGGTGCCAGGCTTGTGGGTTCTATTGTGAAGGGAAGCGGTAAAGTAGTGATAAAGTAAAGAGGGGAAATCATGAAAAATATCGCCGTGTTTGCCTCGGGAGAGGGGACTAATTTACAAGCCATGCTTGATGCCGTTAAAAACGGCCGAATAAACGGGAAAGTGGTCCTGGCGGTTTCAAGTCTGAAAGGCGCGGGGGCGCTTGCACGCGCGGAAAAAGAAAATATTCCTGCTTTCGCCCTGCCGCTTAAGGATTTTGCTTCTGGCGCGGAGCATGACGCGCGCCTGGCCGGGCTCTGCGAAGAGTATAAAATAGACCTGGTCTGCCTGGCCGGCTATATGCTGAAACTCGGTCCCCGCATGCTTGCCGGGTGGCAGGGGAAAATAATCAATATCCACCCAGCTTTGCTGCCGGCTTTCGGAGGGAAAGGTTTTTACGGGATGAAGGTTCACGAGGCTGTTATAAATTCCGGCGCGGCCGTAAGCGGGGCCACGGCGCATTTTGTAAGCGAAGATTACGACCGCGGGCCCATAATACTTCAGGCTCCGGTAAATGTCCTTTCAGGAGACACCCCCGAAGTGCTGGCCAAAAGGGTGAATGCCATGGAACTCACGCTTTATCCCAAAGCCGCTGCGCTATTCTGCGATGACAGGCTTAAAATTGAGGGCAATAAGGTGCTGGTACTGCCCGCAAATGAAAACAGCCGCGTGCTAAAAAGGGCGCTGTTGTCTCTTTCGGATAAAACCGGGGCTGTGGACTTCGCTCGTGCGCTTACCGGGATGGGTGTGGAAATAATTTCAACTTCCGGCACCTATAAACTGCTTAAAGAGGCGGGGTTGCCGGTGCGCGCTCTTGAAACGCTTACCGGATTTCCTGAAATACTGGATGGCAGGGTGAAAACTCTTCATCCGCTGGTGCATGGCGGCATACTTTACAGGAGAGACAATCCCGTTCATGCCGGAGATATTAAACGCTGCGCCATAGAGCCCATCGATCTGGTGGCGGTGAATCTTTATCCTTTTGAAGAAACGGCAAAAAAAGCCGCGCCGTGGTCTGAGGAATTAATAGAGAATATAGATATCGGCGGCGTGGCACTGTTAAGGGCGGCGGCCAAAAACTACCAGGATGTGGCCGTGGTATCAAACGCCTCGGATTACGCGGCCGTAATTAAAAATTTAAAAGAAAATGGCGGCGTTCTGCCGCTTGAATTCAGGAAGGAACTGGCGCTGAAAGCTTTTAAACATACCGCCGCCTACGACACGGCCATAGCGGGCGTTTTAGTTAAAACTCAAATTTCTGAGGAGACGCCGGCAAAAACAGATTTCGCGCCTCTCTTTGAAGTCCGCCTTAACAAAATAAACGACCTGCGCTATGGCGAGAACCCGCACCAGAGCTGCGCGCTTTACTCAAAAAATACCGGCCTGCCTTTTGACCAATTGCAGGGCAAGGAGCTTTCCTATAATAATATCCTTGATGCCTACGGCGCCTGCCAGGCCGTGCTGGAATTTTCGGTTCCTGCCGCTGTCATATTAAAACATGTCACGCCCTGCGGTATGGGCACGGGTATTGACCTGGTCGAGGCTTTTGAACGGGCCTGGAATACCGACCCGCTGTCCGCCTTCGGTGGTATTGTGGCGGTCAATCGGAAGCTGGATGGCAATATCGCGGACTTCCTCTCCAAAAAATTCGTGGAGGTTATCTGTGCGCCGGATTATGATGACCGAGCGCTCGCGGTTTTTGCCAAAAAAACCAATCTGCGGCTTTTAAAGTGGCGGGATTTTTCTCAAAAGCACCTTGTCCTCCGGTCCGTGGGCGACGAGGTTCTTGTAAGCTCAAGCGACAGCGTTTTATTCGCGGATAAGTGGGAAGTGCCCACGCTTAAAAAACCCTCCAAAGAGGAGGAGACTGCGCTAAAATTCGCCTGGACGGCGGCTAAGTATGTGCGTTCAAACGCCATAGTTCTGGCTGGACCGGGGCAAACCGTGGGCATAGGCGCCGGGCAGATGTCAAGGGTGGATGCCGTTTTTATGGCCAGGCACAAGTATGAGGAATTTTTAAAGAACAATCAGGCGCCAAAACCGCTGGTACTGGCCTCGGATGCCTTCTTTCCGTTCCCGGATGGTATTGAGGAGGCGGCCAAAGCCGGAGTAACGGCGGTGGTGCAGCCGGGCGGGTCTGTAAGAGACAAGGAAGTAGTGGCCGCCGCCGACAGGCTGGGGCTTGCCATGGTAATGACGGGTATCAGGCATTTCAGACATTAGGATTTGGTTTAATTCCGAAAATTTCTGTAGTAGAATGTATTACTCAGGTTCACAGTTCAGCGGTTCAACGGTTGGGGAAACATGAAGATTGAGCGCTTTGAAGATATTGAGGCATGGCAGCTGGCACGCGAATTGACCTGTAAGGTTTATTGTTTGACCAAGAAATTAGGCTTTGACAAGGATTATGGTCTGAAGAGACAAATCCAAGAAGCCGCAGGATCGGCAATGCACAATATTGCCGAAGGGTTTGACTCCGAAACCAATGCGGAGTTCATCAGGTTCTTGCGATACTCCAAGCGCTCATGCACGGAAGTCCAAAGTGAACTTTACGTTGCCTTGGACGAGAAATATATTTCCGTGGTTGAATTCCAAGATGTATACGAACAAGCCAGACGTACTCGTGCGGCTGTTCGCGGGTTTATCAACTACCTCACGAACTACAAAACTCCTGTTCAAAAAATAACCGTGAACCCTGAACCGTGAACCTTACAACCTAAGCAGAAGGAAGTTTATGCCTTTAAAAAACAGCGAAAAAGAGAAACCGCCGCAGGCGTTCGAAATTGAGCTCAAAAAGCTTTTTGAAAAAACATTCGGCTCCGAGCCGGAGACGATGGACCCGTTAAGCGGCGACGGTTCTGCACGCCGGTTATTCAGGCTTAGGTCCGCCTCCCGCACGGCGATTGGCGCTTATGGCCCCGATAAGCTTGAAAACAAGGCTTTTATAGAGTTTTCAAAGCACTTCAAAAAAGAAGGCATGCCGGTGCCGGAGATTTTCGCTTTTGAGGCCGGCACTGGTTTTTACCTTGAAGAAGACCTGGGCGATACCACGCTTTTTCAGTTTATGCAGAGGGAGCGTTCGGGGCCTGAGCTGCCGCAGCAGGTGGTTGAGGCGTATAAAAAAACCCTTAACTGGCTGCCTAAATTCCAAACGCTTGCCGGCAAGACGCTTGATTACAGTTACTGCTATCCGCGCGGCAGTTTTGACCGCCAGTCCATAATGTGGGACCTCAGCTATTTCAAATATTATTTCCTCAGGCTCGCCAAAATTCCTTTTAACGAGCAGAAGCTTGAGGATGATTTTAACAGTCTGGCCTCTTTCCTGCTGGAGGCGGATTCAGCGTTTTTTCTCTACCGGGATTTTCAGTCCAGAAATGTAATGCTGCGCCAGGGCGAGCCCTGGTTTATAGATTATCAGGGAGGGCGTAAGGGCGCTCTGCAATACGATCTGGCTTCTGTTTTATACGACGCTAAGGCTGACATCCGCCCTAGGGCGCGGACCGAGTTCATAAAATATTATCTTGAAGCCGCCGGAATTGAGGGTAAAACGGATAAGGCCGTCTTCATGCGGTATTTTCACGCTTTTGCGTTCATCCGCATAATGCAGGCCATGGGCGCTTACGGTCTGCGCGGCTTTTACGAGGGTAAAACGCAGTTCCTGCAGAGCGTTCCCTATGCAGTGAGAAACATCGAATGGCTTTTGGAAAACGCCGAAATGCCGCTTAAACTTCCCGAGCTTATGCAGGTTTTCAGGCGCGTCTGCTCGTCCTCACGGCTGCGCCAGTTTGGAAAACCCAGCCTTGGCCTTACGGCCCGCGTTACCAGCTTCGCCTACCGCAACGGCGTGCCTTCCGACGAGAAAGGCCACGGCGGTGGTTTTGTGTTTGACTGTCGCGCCCTTCCAAATCCCGGCCGGCTCGAGCAGTACGCCCCGCTTACCGGCAAAGACGAAGCGGTGATAAAATTCCTTGAGGGGGAAACCGCGGTTTCCGGATTTCTGGCGAATGTATACGGTCTGCTTGACGCCAGCGTGGAAAATTATCTTTCCCGGAATTTTACAGACCTGATGGTCTCTTTTGGCTGCACCGGCGGCAGGCATCGCTCGGTTTACTGCGCCGAAGCCCTGGCCCGCCACCTGCGGGAAAAATACAAGGCCACTGTGCAATTAGCCCACCGCGAGCTTGAGGCCATAAAAAACCAATGACTTTGTCATTAGTTAAGAGTATAGGGGGTAGGGTTCAGAGAAGGGTAAATTTATGAGTTTTCCGAATGATCTGAAAAATATCTTCGACTCTACACTAGCCCCTCTACCCTCTACCCTGCTTTTATGAAAGCTATGATCCTTGCAGCTGGGCGCGGCACGCGGTTGAAACCTCTTACCGACAATGTGCCCAAAGCGCTTGTGGAGGTGGGCGGCATATCCATGCTTGAAATAGTAATACGCCGCCTTATCAGGGCCGGAGCCGATTCACTGGTCATCAATGTTCATCACCTGCATCACAAAATACTCGCTTTCCTGGCGGAAAAAAAATATTTCGGCCTGCCTATAGACATTTCGCCTGAAATTTATTTCCCGCTTGAAACAGGCGGCGGCCTTAAAAAAGCGGCCTGTTTTTTTGACGACGGTAAGCCTTTTTTTATGCATAACTCGGATGTTTTTACAGACATGGACCTTTCCGCGCTTTATGACGCGCACGTGGCAAGCGGTGCGCTTGCCACCCTAGCCGTTAAAAAAAGACCTTCTACCCGGCAACTGCTTTTTGATGACGGTTTGAACCTGAAAGGCAGGCTTGAACAGGGGGCGGATTCGGGCGCCCTTACCCCGCTTGCTTTCAGCGGGGTTCAGGTTCTTTCCCCGGATATTTTTGAGAAAATGACGGAATCCGGCGTGTTTTCCATTACCGATGTGTATTTGCGGCTGGCGGCTGAAGGCGGGAAAATAACAGGTTTCAGAAACGACGCCTGTTACTGGCAGGACATAGGCAGTATGGAGAAGCTCGAAAGTGTGCGGAGTCATGTGGAAGCAAGTAGACAGTAAATAGCAAGTCACAAGACACATGTCACAGGTCACAAGTGAAGAATGAGTGTTCGCTTGAAACTTACGACTTGTTTTTTGCAGCCCCTGGCTTGTGACTTGAAACCTGTGATATGTGTCTTGGATAACTATGTCAAAACATAAACTCCCCGATGGTTCCGAGGTTTACTGGGATGGAGCCCACTACGACGCTGACAATGCTTCTATCCAGACCGATATTCCGTTTTATATTAAAGAGGCAAAAAAAGCCGGCGGCCCTGTTTTAGAGCTAGCCTGCGGTACGGGTAGGCTGACTATCCCTATCGCCCTCGCCGGAGTTGACATTACAGGCGTTGATATTTCCCAGCCGATGCTTTTGCGTGCGCGTGAAAAGGCTGTTAAGGCCGGGGTGAAAGCTGGTTTTATTAAGGCGGATATCAGGTTTTTCAGGCTAAAAAAGAAGTTTAAACTTATCTTTATCCCTTTCAATTCAATGCAGCATCTCCACGACAGGGTTTCCCTGGAGCGGTTTTTTGAGCGCGTACGCGCCCATCTGTCGCCCGGCGGGCGCTTCATAGTTGATGTTTTCAACCCCAATCCGCATTATTTGGTCCGTGATCCGGATGAGCTTATTCCGATAGGGCATTACAAGGACCC
The DNA here is from genome assembly GCA_003450815.1 of Elusimicrobiota bacterium. Classification (GTDB taxonomy): domain Bacteria; phylum Elusimicrobiota; class Elusimicrobia; order Elusimicrobiales; family UBA9959; genus UBA9634. Next base: position 17,952 of record DMES01000026.1, read on the forward strand.
ATTGACCGGCCGGGATATACTGGTAAATGAAAGTTATTCCTATGACAGGGCCGCACAAGCGGCGCGTCTTGGCTGGCATTATAAGCGCGGGCGTTGCAACATAGGCGTAAAAAAGCTGAACATGCGCTGTTTTTTCCCGCTGGAACTGGAAATGCTTCTGCACTACAACGGTTTCGCGATAAAAGCCAAATACGGAGATTTCGACCGTTCCGCCTTCCGCTCAGGCAGCCCCAAGCAGATACTCGTCTGCTTAGCCCGCTAGCGCCGCTGAATTTCCATTGAAACCAGCCTCCATAATTTGCTATCCTTAGTCTGATATGAAAGCATACGAATTAATGGTTATTATCAATCCTCAGGTTTCTGACGCCGAAGTCAACGAAATTGTGGAAAAGACCAAGAAGATCATTACCGACGAGAAAGCCGAAGTTCTCGCGGAAGACAGGCTTGGCCGCAAAAAGTTTTATCACCAGGTGGGAAAACATCGCGACGGCTACTATTTTTATCTTAAAGTGAAAGCCGACCCCTCCTCTATTAAAACCATAAGCCGCAATCTGAAGCTTCAGCAGCATGTCCTGAGGGCCATGACGCTTAAGGCCGGGCTTGAGCCCGCCAAAAAAGCTTAAGCGTGTAACGCGCCGCAAGACAAGATTCAAGTCTCAGGTCACGAGTAAGAGACTTAATTGTCAGATTTTCAGTTGCGGATGGTTTTTACTTGTGACCTGAAACCTGTAACTTGTGATATGCAAGTGAGGGAATGATGAATATCAGGATTCCTGAGCAGAACCATGTTATTATAGCTGGCCGGCTTACGCGTGATCCGGAGCATCGGGTTACACAGAAAGGCAGCGGTGTTTGTTTTTTTGATGTGGCCGTAAACCGCCGCTACAAAGACGCCGTCACCGGCGAGTGGAAAGATGATGTCACATATGTGCCAGTGACCGTTTGGGGGCCTATGGGGGACCGTTGCAAGGAGAAGCTGCAAAAAGGCAGCCCGGTGCATGTGGAGGGGCGTCTGGCCGGTTCCGAATATTTGGACAAGACCGGACAGAAGCGCAAAGTTTTAAAAGTGACGGCCAGGCGTGTGCAGTTCTTGGCCACGGCTTCCGCCGCTCCGGAGGCTCCGGATGCGGGGGAAACAGCCGAAACCGAAGAACAGCCTGGTCCTCAGGCCAGGGAAAGTTCATCCGGCATAGAAGAAGTGCCGTTTTAAGGAGACTTGGAAACTATGGACAACAGAGAACAGGACACTCAAAGATCGTCCGGAGCTCAGGGCGAGAACGCAGGCGTGCCAAGGCCGGCAGCCGGCTTGCCTCCGTCAGGTATGCCTTCGCGCGGCGGCGGCATGCCCAGCAGGCGGCCGCAGGGCAGGCGGCATTTCGCGCCCCGCAGGAAGATTTGCAGGCTTTGCGCCGAACATATCGCCCTTATTGACTTCAAGCAGTCGCAGATAGTCAAAAGCTTTTGCAGCGAATCCGGCAAAATTCTGTCGCGCAGGATTACCGGCGCATGCGCCAAACATCAGCGTCAGATAACGAGAGCGGTTAAAATAAACCGTAATCTGTCTCTGATGTCTTACGACGGCTAAGCGGCGCAACGCGCCGCAAGTCACAAGTTTCAAGTCACAGGTCACAAGCCAAAAGTTTGAATGGAGCCTTATAATATGAAAGTAATACTCAGGAAAGATGTTTCCAATATCGGTCTGACGGGCGAGATAAAGATTGTAAAAGACGGTTACGCCCGCAATTATCTTTTGCCGCGCGGCCTGGTTGAGCCCGCCACAGAGGGTTCCCTCAGAGCGTGGAAGAATAGCGAAGCCAGACGCGCCAAGCGCCTGGCGCAGGAAAACGCCGGACTTGGGGAAACCGCCAAGCGCCTGTCCGCTATTACCCTTTCTTTCTCAAGGCCAGTGTCCGAAGACGGTATTATGTTCGGTTCCGTGGCTAAGAGTGATATCATCAAGAATCTTAAGGCCGCCGACATTGAGATACACAAAGATATGATAAGATTGGCCGCTTCTATAAAAGCTGTGGGTAATTTTGAAGTGGAAATAGCTCTTAAACAGAGCATTACGGCCAAGGTGAAAGTAGTGGTTTCAGCCCAGAGCAAGTAGGGGTTGCCGTTACCCATTGATTACACAGATTACAAGCTGCGATTACACAGATTGCCTAGCAGGGGGAAAGTGTAATCTCTCACTGATCCGTGTAATCTCTTTTACTGAATCTGTGTAATCTCTTCCAAATGAATACTACCAAAGTGCCTCCCCATTCGCTTGAGGCGGAAATGGCCGTCCTTGGCGCTATGCTTATTTCCAAGGAATCGGTGGAAACCGTAAGCGAGATCCTGCAGTCCAAACATTTCTACAACGACTCCAACCGGAAAATCTTTGAAGCCATCGGCGCCCTTTACACAAAAAACCAGCCTATTGACATAATAACCCTTACTGAGGAGCTAAAAAAAGCCGGCCGCCTTGACGATCTGGGCGGACAAAAATACCTGGCGGATCTGACGGAAAAGGTCTCAACCCCGGCCCATACACAGGCGTACGCTCATCTGGTCAAGGAGAAAGCTATCCTGCGCGAGCTTATCCGCGTGTCAACCACGGTTATAGAAAGGTCCTTCACAAGCCCCGAAGACGTAAGCCACCAGCTTGACAGCGCTCAGGAAGAAATACTTTCCGTGGCCCAGACCAACACCGACCACGGTTTTGCTTCCGCCGAGGTGCTGGCCAAGGAAGTGCTGGAACGGCTTGAAAAATTTTACGGCGAGCACTCGTCCATTACCGGTGTGGCGACTGGGTTCAGCCGGCTGGATGATATGACCGGCGGTCTGCAGAAAAAAGACCTTATAATACTGGCGGCCCGCCCCAGCCAGGGCAAGACCGCCATGGCGCTGAATATCGCTTATCATGCGGCTGTTGACAGTAAATCGCCCGTGCCCGTGGCCATTTTTTCGCTTGAAATGGACAAGCACGCTATTTTCCAGAGGATGCTTTGCGGCGCCGCACAGGCGAATCTGGGAAATGTGCGCAGGGGCGCTTTTCCGCGGGAGATTTGGAGCGAGCTTACCAGGTACTCCTCTAAAATTTCGGAGGCCCCTATATGGATAGACGACGCTTCGGGCCTGAATATACTTGATATCCGTACGCGCGCGCGCAAGCTGATGAGCCAGCTTAAAAACCAGAATAAGGAACTGGGCCTTATAATCATAGACTACCTTCAGCTTATACGCGGCACGGGCCGCATTGAAAGCCGCCAGCAGGAAGTGTCCGAAATTTCCCGTCTTTTAAAAGACCTGGCTAAAACCCTTAATGTGCCGGTGCTTGCCCTCTCGCAGCTTAACCGCCGCAGCGAGGATAAAGCGCGCGAGGGCAACCGTCCCCAGCTTTCAGATTTGCGGGAATCCGGCTCGCTTGAGCAGGACGCTGATGTTGTGGCGCTAATACACAGGGAAGAATATTACAAGCGGGAAGACCCCACCCTAAAAAACCAGGCCATCCTTATAGTGGCCAAGCAGCGCAACGGTCCCGTGGGCGATGTGCACTTGCGTTTCCGCTCTGAATTCACACGCTTTGATGATCCCGCGCCTCCCGGCATGGAGCCGATCGCGGAGGAAGCGGCGTTTTAACCCGAAAAATAGAATTTTTCGGGTCCGGGGGATGACCCCCACACATTCGGAATGTGTGGGGGTGAATTTTCGGGTCGCAGGGGTGTGAAGCGCAATTTGCATTTTAATGAAAACCAATTTCGACCGCAATTTCCGGGTTTACAGGCCGACCGTAGCTGAAATAAGTCTTCCGGCGCTCTCCTTCAACCTCCGTAAAATAAAAAAAACCGTGGGTGATAAAACCCGCGTGTTGTTTGTTGTAAAGGCGAACGCTTACGGCCATGGCGCCGTGGCCGCGGCCGTTTTTACCGAAAAGGAAAAGCTGGCCTGGGGTTACGGCGTGTCGTCGGTGGAGGAAGGGCTCACGCTGCGCGGCGCGGGTGTCAGGTCGCCAGTGCTGGTGCTTGGGAGCCTTTACCCGTTTGAAAGCTTTGTTTCGGCCATACATGCCGGCCTTACGCTTACCATTTCAAGCGTCGAGGCGGCGCGCCAGGCGGTTTCAGCTTCAAAGCGCCTGGGCAAAAAAGCCTTGTGCCATGTAAAGCTTGAAACTGGTATGGGCCGCATAGGTGCCCGGAAGCCGTCCGTCATTAAAATATTTGAGGAGCTTAACGGCTCAAAAACCGCCGTGGCTGAGGGGCTCTACACTCATCTCTCAAGCGCCGATACCGACCCGGAATTTACAGCCCGGCAGCTTGAATATTTTAGCCAGACCGCCGCGGAGCTTGAAAAAGATGGCAGAGGAGCGCTTGTAAAGCACACCGCCAATTCCTTCGCCGCGCTCAACTATCCGCAAAGCCGCTGGGATATGGTAAGGGTAGGTCTTGCGGCTTACGGCTGCATGGACGGTTTTAAACCTGTGCTTGCCCTTAAAACCAGGATAGTTTTTATAAAGACGGTGCGGGAGGGGGCGTATATAAGCTATGACAAGTCTTTTAAGGCCCCCGGTCTGATGAAGATAGCCACTCTGCCAATAGGCTATGGCGACGGTTACACGCGCGCCCTTTCCAATAAGGCCGATATTCTGGTAGGCGGGCGGCGCTGCAGGGTGCTCGGCAATATTACCATGGACATGCTTATGATAGATGTCTCTCAGGTAAAAGAGGCTGCGGTGGGCGACGAAGCCGTTTTAATAGGCCGACAGGGGAAGGAAGAAATAACGGCACGGGAGCTGGCCGCAAAGGCGCTTACAATTCCTTATGAAATCACCACACTTCTCTCCTCCAGAGTGCCGCGGGTGGTATAAAGTAATTCGGTTTGTCTAAAGTTTCATTTGAAAATATACATTTTCATATGAAAATGTTTTTGGTCTCTTTTCACTGCCTCCTAAAACCCATAAAACCGCAGTTTTCCCGATGAAAAAGCCCAAAATTCCGCCCATTACAATTCCGGCATAAAAATTGCACCGCTAAATGCAAGCCGGATGTGAAGCCGGTAATAGAATATAGAATGGGAGGATAAAATGAAAAACAAGCTGGTCGGTTCGGTTCTGTCACCCGTCCATTTGGCGAAAACAAAACAGGAGGAACAGTCGCAGGAGGAGTTTATAGCAGGCATAACCCACGAAATGCGCTCGCCCCTAACCGCCATCAATATGGCCCTTTATCTGCTTGCCATGGAAAAAGGGCTTGGGGACGGGCCCAAAAACATGCTCAATGCCGCCATGCGTAACTCGGAGCGCCTTGGTTCAATAATTACAGATATACTGGACTTTTCCAGACTGCGCTCGGGCAGGCTGGTTTTCCGCCTTGAGAGCGTTTCGGTGGAAGAGATAATCAAAGAGGCGTCCGACGCCATGAAAGCCTGGGCCACCTCAAAGGGCATAAGCCTCTCGCTGGCGGCGGAGCCGGGCCTGGGTCGTGTATATGCGGACAAGCGCCGCACAGTACAGATACTTATAAATCTTATTTCGAACGCCATCAAGTTCACCCCGTCCGGCGGAGCCATTGAGGTGGGAGCCTGCTCCGGCACAGAAACCCTTGCCGGCTTTATTTTCTTCTTGGTTAAAGATAACGGCTGTGGAATTGAAAAAGAAGACCAGGGCAGAATTTTTGAAAAATACACGCAAGTGGGGGCCGGGGAACAAATGGGTGGCGCGGGCCTTGGGCTTGCCGTCACCAAAGACATGGCGCTGATGCAGGGCGGCAGTATAACGGTTGAAAGCGAGCCGAGTAAGGGCGCCACTTTCCGAGTAAGCCTGCCTGTCTACCGTGGCCAGCTGGAGCGCCAGGTTCCAGATCTGGAAAAATCAGATAAAACTAATTAAAAATTTTTGCCGCAAAAATTTTTACCATATTTTAATGTTCAGTGAAAAAAGGGATGGTTTTTTATATCATATTACTATGGGTTTTAACTTTTCACACAGATCAAAAATCTCATCAAAAACTTCCTCCGTCCTGCGGGGGCGGATGAAACTTGCCGGCCTGTTCGCCATGTCCGAGGAGGAGTTTGAAGGGCTTTTGGCCTCCGTCGAGGGCTCGGAACGCTTTAACCTGCTTAGGAAAACCGGTGTACTGTCGGTAGCTGGTTTTTCTAAAGCCAGGTTTAACGCCCGCAATTTCGCCGGTTATGGGCTTAGAATGGAGGCTGGCGGCCTGCCGGAACTGGTGGACGGAAAATATAATTACGCCCGGCTAATACAGGGCATAGGCCGGGAGAAATTTGAAACCTTATTTCTGAAAAACGAAACGCTTTCCGACGCCGAACGCGCGGAGGAATGCGGGATAAGCGAGGAAGATTCAAAAAAGATACGGGAATTCCTGAACAGGGTTTTTATCCAGGCGGAATTTGCGAGCCCCGCCGCAGGTGTCCCTCCCGCAGCCGTTTACAGCGCGGTGGCCGGCGTGGAAATTGAAAACGGCAAACCGGTGCTTGGCTTTTTCAACAGGGAAGTGTGGAAGGGTCGTTACAGTGTAAATGAAAAGAAACTCGCCATGTATATATCGGGCGTGTCCGAAAAAGAAGCCGCCGCCGCGCGGGAACTTATAAAGCGCGTGGGATTTCTTGAGCAGAGAAAGACCACTCTTTACGCGGCGCTTGAAAAACTTATTGCCGCGCAGGCGGATTACCTGCTTACCGGCGAGCCCGCAAAACGCAGGCCTTATACCCAGCGCGTCCTGGCAAAAGAGCTAGGCGTACACGCAAGTGTTCTTAACCGGCTGGTTTCCAATAAATCAGTGCAGCTTCCCTGGGGCATGGAAACGCCCATGTCCGAACTGCTGCCGAGCGAGAAAAAGATAAACCGCGAAAAACTTTATGCCATCATGATCAAGCATCCGCAATCAACGGACGCGGATCTGGCCCGCCTGCTTGAACGCGTCAGCGGCAAAAAGATTTCCCGCCGCTCAATAAACCAATACCGCCGGGAACTGATTAATAAATAAGCCTGTGAAAATGCGTGACCCGTGTTTTATTGTAGCGAGGGCATAAAAGGAAAAGCAATATGACAATGGCCAAGAAGATTCGGGCTGTTACCAGTACATGCCTGGTAGTAGTATGCATGATAACATTGAATAATATTGAGGGTTTTTCAAATCTGAAGTTAACATATCGTATTCTTATAGACGTGATTGTCTTCTGGAGCGCTTTGCAATTAGCTGATTGGATAGCGAGGTTTATAAACAGGGGACAGCGACGAATGGCACTAACTTAAGGC
>DMES01000080.1 GCA_003450815.1 Elusimicrobiota bacterium
TTGTGGGAAATGCTGCCTTCCCGACGCGACGCAGCCGGGCGGCTTGTAAAAGCCGATGTGCCGCATTTCTCGCAATACCAGGTGGTGGCCGCCAGCTATGCGGTTTCAGTGGTTGAAACCGTAAAAAGCGGCCGCTCTTCGCAAATGGAGAATATTACGGCGGCGGCCGACTCCGCGTTCAGGCTGGGTGAGATTTATGTGTACCCGAACCCGGCTAAAGGCGGCGAAATACCGACTTTACATATAGAGTGCGGTATAGCCGATACCGTGAACATAAAGATTTACACTGTAAGCGGCCGGGAGGCGCATGAATACACAATAACCGGCGCGCCGGCAATAATAGACGACGGCAGCGGCTGGAGTTACGCCTATGAATATGCCTGGCGCGGGTATATACCGAGCGGGGTATATTATTACTTCTTAGAAGCGCGCAAAGGCGGCCAAACGCTTAAGAAAACCGGCAAGTTCGCGGTGGTCCGGTGACGGGGAGATTTATGAATAAAATAATTTATCATTTTTCCCGGCCCCGGCTTTTGGGGCTGGCGCTTGTATTTCTGGTTGCTCCGCCGGTCAAGATAAGCCTGGCGCTTGAAAGCGGCTCGGAGTTTCTGCGCATAAATACGGATGCCCGCGCCGGCGCGATGTCTTCAGCGGGAGCGGCTTCGGCTATGGGCATAAGCGCAATAGCCTATAATCCCGCGGGCATCGCTTTAATGAGTAAAGGCGAGGCTGCTTTAAGCCACAGTTCCTGGTACCTTGGTTCCGCGCATGACTTTATTGGCGTCGGCATGGTTTTGGGGAGCGGGACGCGGGGTTCGGGGCTGGGGGTAAAAAAACCATATTCTCCGGTTGTTGTTGGGGTAAGTTTTACACGGCTGTCCAGCGGAGATATTGAGGGCCGCACAGTATCAAGAGGCCGTGCCGGCGGCTATTCGGCTTACGACCAGGCCGCAAGTCTCGCCCTGGCGCGGCAATACGGCGCCTATTGCGCAGGCGTGGCGGTAAAATACATTGAAAGTTCCATAGCCGGCGTTAAGGGAACCGGTTATGCGGTTGACCTTGGTTTAAGACGCGGTTTAAGACGTATTCCGGTATCTGTGGGCGTTGCGGTGCAGAATATCGGGTCCGGTATTAAATATATTTCACAGCGGGACCAGTTGCCTTTAAGCGTAAGCGCCGGTATAATGTTTATGCCGTTGGCGGGATTTATGCTTAACCTGGATGCCATACGGTATGTATACGACAAGCACACATCATATAGCCTTGGCACGGAGTATGCCTTGTTCGGCGGGCCGGGAAGCATGTTGGGCCTAAGCCTTAGAGGCGGAGTTAACGGCGGGACCGGGCAGAGCGCCGCCGGCGCTTTCAGCGCGGGAGCCGGTATAAGGTTTATGAACGCCGACCTGGACTATGCAATGTCGCCTGAAACCCGGTTGGGCGATACACAGCGCATAACGCTTAAGAAGAAATTTTAAGCTGCATATTACGGGTGGTAAATCAGTAATACGATAATTTCTTGTGATTGACGAATAACCATGCGGATTTTAAAAAGCAGAATATTTGAGACATTTACTCCTCCTCTTATTACTTCCCTGCTGATTATCCTGAGCTATCCTAAATTCAACTTGGGCTGGCTGGCGTGGTTCGCCATGGCGCCGCTGGTTTATTCTTTGCTTTCGGCTAAAACCCTGAGAGCGGCGCTTTTGCGCGGCGGTATTTCCGGCTTCTTTTTTTACCTGGGGCTGCTTTACTGGATATATCCCACCATGCGCGCGGGCTCGGTTGATCCATGGGTTTCGGCGCTCGGGCTCGCCATGCTTGCCCTTGTGCTCTCGCTTGAATTCCTGCTGGTTTCTGGTTTCGGCTTTTTTCTTAAAAAGGCCGGGCCAGGGGTTTTCCCTTATGTGTTTTCCGCCGCGTGGGCCGTAATGGAATGGGCCAAAATTACCGTAAACTACAAAGGGGTGTGGTTCCCATGGTTTACGCTTGCCTATACCCAGTGGCAATACACTGAAATTATACAGGTGGTTTCCGTTACCGGGCTTTACGGGCTCAGCTTTGCCGTGTGTTTTAGCGGGGCGCTTGCGGGCAGGATCATCTACCAGAAGGAAAAGCCGCTTAAGGCCCTAATTAAATTTTCGCCGGCGCTTGTCTTGTTCGCCGGGATTTGGCTTTATGGGGCGGGTGAACTTAAAAAAGCGGATTTGACCGTCTTTAAAGCGCCGCTTAAGGCAAGCCTGCTTCAGCCAGCTATAGACCTTTACGCCAAGTGGGACGCCGGCCAGGCGGACGCGATAGAGGCGAAGATCGGAGGCATGGTAAAAGGTATAGAAAAAACCGACCTTATTGTATGGCCTGAAAACGCCCTGCCCGGCTGGATTGAGGATAAACACTATGGCGCCTGGCTGTCCGGCCTTGCCGCTGAAAAACAGACCGCCAATTTTGTGGGTTCGGTTTCACGCGGCGACGGCAGCCGCGTGGCGGCTTTCCTGGTGGACTCATCGGGTACCATAACGGCGGAATATTTCAAAAGGGTGCTGGTGCCTTTCGGCGAATATGTTCCGCTGCGCGATTTTCTGGGCCGCTACATTAAACCGGTGGCCGCGCTGGGTGAATTCCAGCCGGGAAGCTTTTCGCAGCGGCTGATGGAAGTGGGGCGGCGCGGCGGAGTGAAAGCGGATGGGCGGGACGCAAGTGGAATAAAGATCGGCGCTGTTATCTGTTATGAATCTATTTTCCCTTTCCTTTTCAGGGAGGATGCCGTAAAGGGCGCGGAAATTTTTATAAATATAACAAATGACGGCTGGTATCTGGACACCGCCGCTCCTTATCAACACTTGCTTGCAAATGTCTTCAGGGCGGTGGAAACGCGCCGCCCTGTAATCCGGGCCGCGAACAACGGTGTCTCGGCGTATATAGATCCCTGGGGCAGAATTCAGCGCAGCCTGGGGCTGAACAAAACCGGTGTTTTGGAGGTTGAGGTAAAGCTTTCTTCCGTTCCTATTGAAAGCTTTTATGTCCGCCATGGGGACCTGTTCGCCTATGCGGCCGCCATGCTGTGTGCCGCCTTCCTGCTGCCGATGATGTTGCTGTAATCCCGAAAATTGCGGTTGCAGTCGTTTTTCATTAAAAACCTTTGAATAAAGATATCCATCGCAATTTTCGGGACAATCCACTCAGTCAGTTCCTAATATTCGGCACCCTCAGCCGAAAAAAACCTTTTTTACCCCGTCAATACGTTGTCGCGTTGGTCTGCTATAATATTTTTACAAATTGCGGGGTTTGGGAGGGATTATGAAAAATAAACATGGGAAAGAAATTATAATCCTTGGTGTGAAAGTAGAAAAGGCAAACATGCCGGAAATGTATCGGCTTGCCAAAGCAAATCCCCAAAACCTGAAATTAATACTTGAGGGTGTTATGGCAAAAAGGGGATTCAAAAATCCAGGTAGCGCCCTGGCGCTGCTGGAAAGCGACTTGGAATAGCGGGAGTTCGCGGTTTACGGTGAATTCCATTGCCCAACGGCTAAGAATTTCATAGATTTACTTTATAGGGCGTAAAAACGCAGGGAGAACACATGCCGCCAATAAGCTGGAATGAAATAAGGCATCGGGCTATTCTCTTTTCCAAGGAATGGGCTGGTGAAACGCGCGAAGATGCCGAAGGAAAAACCTTCTGGGATGAATTTTTTGACGTATTCGGCATACGGCGCAGGGTTGTTGCAAGCTTTGAGGAGCCTGTTAAAAACATCTCCGGCGACTATAGCTATATAGATTTGTTCTGGAAAGGTATCCTGCTGGTGGAGCATAAGAGCCTTGGCAAAAGCCTGGACAAGGCGGAATCACAGGCCTTTAGCTATATACAGGATTTAGCCAGAGACGGCCGCACAGATGAAATCCCGCAGTATGTGATGCTTTCTGACTTTGACCGGGTTGCCCTGTACGACCTGGAACCGGAAGGGTCTGATTGCGCAGGCCGGGCTAACTTCCAGGGTCTTCGAAAGCTGGAGTTCCATTTAAAAGATTTTCATAAAAATATTCATGCCTTCGCCTTTATCCCCGGATATAAACAGCACAGTTTTGAAAGCCAGGCCCCGATAAACCTGAAAGCTACCGAAATTTTAGGCAACCTGCACGACGCGCTTGAAACCGGCGGCTATAAGGGCCACGAGTTGGAGCGGTTCCTTGTAAGAATATTATTTTGTCTGTTTGCGGAAGATACCGGCATATTTGAGCGTGAAACATTCCGTTTATTCATAAAAAACCGCACAGCCAAAGACGGCACAGACCTTGGGGTGCACCTGGCCCAGCTTTTTGAGGTGCTGAACACCCCCATAGAAAACCGGCAGAAAAACCTGGATGAATCTTTAACGGCTTTCCCTTATGTCAACGGCGGCTTGTTTTCCGAGCACTTAAGTTTTGCGGACTTTAACACGGAAATGCGCGAAGCGCTGTTCCTCTGCACGCATTTTGACTGGTCGCAGATTTCCCCGGCTATTTTCGGTTCGCTTTTCCAGTCAGTAATGGAGCCCAAAGCCCGCCGGCAGATGGGCGCGCATTACACAAGCGAGCGCGATATCTTAAAGGTTATCCGCGCCCTGTTCCTTGACGATCTTAAGGCTGAATTTGAACGGGTAAAGAAGAACAAACCGGAATTAAAGCGTTTTCAGCAAAAATTATCCACCCTCACCTTTTTTGACCCCGCCTGCGGTTGCGGTAACTTTCTTGTTATCGCCTATCGCGAACTCCGCTTACTGGAGATAGAACTGCTTAAAGAGTTGTACGGGAAGGAACAGCAGATAATAGACTTTACCCGACTGTCGCTTATTGATGTTGACGCTTTTTACGGTATTGAGCTTTCAGAGTGGCCCGTCCGCATTGCCGAAGTGGCAATGTGGCTTATGGACCACCAGATGAACCTTCTGTTGGGGGAAACCTTCGGCCAATATTTCGCACGCCTCCCGCTTAAAAAAAGCCCCACAATTATCTGCTGCAACGCCCTCCGGATGGATTGGAAAACAGTCCTGTCTCCGGACAAATGCAGTTATATCCTTGGCAATCCGCCTTTTGTGGGCGCAAAGTTTCAAACTAACGAACAGCGCGCTGACATGGACCTTGTTGCCTCTGCGGCAAAAAACAGCGGCCTGTTGGATTATGTGACCGGCTGGTATTTCAAGGCGGCGGAATATATAAAAGGCACGCGCATTATTGTTGGTTTTGTTTCTACAAACTCCATAACACAGGGGGAGCAGGTTGGTGTGCTATGGAACGCTCTCTTTGAACATTACGAGATAAAAATTCTCTTTGGCTACCGCAGCTTCTACTGGGAAAGCGAGGCGCGCGGTAAGGCGCATGTGCATGTTGTTATTATGGGTTTCAGCGCTTTTGACATGCCAGGAAAGAAAATTTACGAATCCAATTCCGATAATGACAGTGTGATTGTGGTCCCCGCAAAAAACATCAGCCCGTATCTGGTTGAAGGCAAGGATATGGCGCCAATCAATAGGTCTAAGCCTATATGTAATGTGCCGGAGATTTGTTTTGGGAATCAACCTATTGATGGCGGATATTTATTACTGGATGCCGTTGAAAAAGATCGGCTAATCAACTTATATCCACAGTCAAAGGAATTTATACGGCGGTTTTTAGGGTCTCAAGAATTCATTAATGGCGAAAAGCGTTGGTGCCTTTGGTTGGAAAAGGTATCACCGGCAGAACTTAATTCTATGCCGGAGATTTTGCGACATCTGGATGATGTGCGGGGATTTCGTTTAAAAAGTATACGACCGGCTACACGCAAGCTGGCCGAAACGCCTGGGAAATTTGCGTTTATTAGCCATCCCAAAAATGAATATCTGCTGATTCCTTCGGTATCCTCTGAAAAACGGCATTATATCCCTATTGGATTTATGCCCCCAGATGTGATTGCCAGTAATCTTTGTTTAATTATTCCTGATGCCAACCTTTATCATTTCGGCGTTCTTTCCTCCACAATGCATATGGCCTGGGTGCGGCAGGTTTGTGGACGGCTGGAATCGCGTTACCGCTATTCCAACAAACTCGTTTACAATAATTATCCCTGGCCGGAAACCCCCTCCGATAAGCAGCGCAAAGCGGTGGAAAACACCGCCCAATCCGTATTGGATGCGCGCAAAGAATTCCCCGACGCCACCTTGGCAGACCTATATAACCCGCTCACCATGCCGCCCAAGCTGGTTAAAGCCCACGCGGCCCTGGACCGCGCCGTAGACCTTTGCTACCGCCCCCAGCCCTTCCCCACCGAGCGCCAGCGCGTGGAATTCCTTTTTACCCTCTACGAAAAAATTTCTAAACCATTATTAGCCACAACAAAGAAAAAAACCAAAAAACCAGAGGCGCGCTCTACTTTGCAGGATTTAGAGTAAAGGGTAAGTATGGAAATGCTTCTACTAGATTTTATCAAAGTACTCGGAGGAATAATTATTGGTTTTTGGTTGACCAAATCTCACGATATTTTCAAATTACGCAAAGACGATGCTCACAAATTGAGATTGGCATATGCTGATGTGGAGGAATTCGAAAGCGAAGTTATCGGGCTTAATAGCTTAGATGAGCTTATTCCCCTTGGTACACGTAATTCTTACAATATTTTAAGCACAAAAAACATCGAAGCATTTTTAAATACCAGACTTGCATATTTTTTACCAAGCGAGTTAAGGGAGAGTTTTCGATTTTTTAAAAACCGTATTGAGAGCCATAATGGAATGGTTGATCAGTTTAAAAAATCCAGTTTTGATGTCGAATTGATTAACAATTTCAAAGAATCAATTGTAACTGATTTAAAATTTCTCACAGGTGTTTACCCTGACATGACCATTGGATTTATAATTAGGGCACTTTTATATGTCAAAACTGGCAGATATGCTTGGTTTGGCTTTGCAATAACGGATAACGAGTTTTACTCAAAAATACCACCAAGAGAAATGAGTATGTTAAGGATTTTTATAGACCGCAAGACAAAGACGCCACATGATGTCCAGTGACCGTCCAAAAGCAAAACAAATGGCTGCTATTTCAATTGTAAATTTACAAATGATTAAAATTTGAGGGTTATTGCACCCATGAAAAAAAAACATGTATATTATATCCAGCATACCCACCGAGCCTCTGTCTCTGACAAGCTTAATCCCGGTGGGTTTTTGCTTTTACAAAGGCCTTTTATGAAATACGACAAAGGCCCTTTGTCTTTTGAAGAACAAGCCGAGCGCCTTATCTCCCGCGGTCTGATAGCGGATAAAACCCTGCTGGTCAGCCGCCTTAAAAACGTAAACTACTACAAAAATTTCCCGGTGGAGCATGGGCTTTCCTGATAACTGGAAAGAAAGCCCGCTATGGAACAAATGAAAATTGTTTTTTCAAAAAAATACACTGTTCGCAACCGCAATCATGTGTTCCGCTCGGATAAGTTTGAAGAAACGCTCAAAACGCTGCTGAGGGAAAAAATAATAAGCCGGAAGGATATTGTGGAGGCGCCGGAGCCTTTGCGGGAAGACCTGAGGCTTGTCCACAGCGCGCAGTGGGTGGATAAAAACCTGAGTTGCCGCTTTATAGCTAAAGACTGCGCGCGCGCCGAGCTTGAGATAACATCCGATGTGGCTCTAGCGCATCTGATGAATGTGGGCGGCACCATAAAGGCGGCGGAAATAGCCCTTTCCGAGGGGCTTGGCGTTAATTGCGGCGGGGGGGCGCACCACGCGTTCGCGGGGCATGGCGAGGGCTTCTGCCTGCTGAATGATATCGCGGTGGCTATTAAAAAATTGCTTAAGGCTAAAAAAATACGCCGCGCCATAGTTATAGACCTGGACGCGCATCAGGGTAACGGTACGGCCTCCATCCTTAAAAAGGATAAAAGAGTTTTCACTTTTTCAATGCATAACAAGAAAATCTACCCGGAGAAAAAGGAAAAAAGTTCGCTGGATATTGAGCTCCGGCCCGGTACGGGCGATGGCATTTATCTTGGGCTGTTAAAGAAAAATCTGCCGACCGCGCTTGAAGCGGCCGAGGCCGATCTGGCCGTTTATGTGGCGGGTGCTGATGTTTACAGCGGGGATCTGCTGGGCGGGCTTAAACTTACCATGGGGGGGATTAAGAAGAGGGATGCCTTTGTTTTTGCCGAATGTTTCCGCCGCAAGCTGCCGGTGGTGGTGGTTTTAAGCGGCGGCTACGCTAAAAAATTCAAAGAGACGGTCCGCATACACGCCAATACCATAACGGCGGCGCATAGCGAATATGAGGAAAATCACCGGGGTTTAGCTAATTTCTACTGATATTTAAGAGCGGTAAATTAAAAAACAGCCGGCTTTTTTAAGCCGGCTGTTTTTTATGGACGCTATGCGCTGGATCAATACCAGGTCATTTTGAGCGGGAAGTTATGGGAATTACCCTGTGTGGTTGACAGCCACTGGCCGTCCACTACCACCGATATTTCCTGTCTGAAGTTATAGCCGTAACCTATATGGCTTTCGGAAAGGACAACCTTCTGGGCCTGGCCGGTATACCTGGTCCCGCCGGTGTAGGTGAGGTCTATCTGCTGAGTTTCCTGGATCTGGCCTGAAGGCATGCCCTGGTTGTCGTAATAATTCATTAAGACCACGCGGATCTTATTGCGGCTACCGAAAGCTTTATTGGTGACATTAAACCATACAGGTGCGGCGGTTATAGAGCCTCCAAGGCCCATTATTGAATAATCCACAGCTATAACCGTGCCGTCAGCGGCATAGATCCTCGCATGTTTCCAGTCCTGGTCCGCGCGGGAGACTTCCCGTGACGGCGGCAGCCAGGCAGGCATGGGGCGCAGTATATGGGTGGCACAAACGCCGCCGGGCTGTCTGGCCGGTTCACTAATGGAAACTCCGCTTTCACACTTGAATAGGCATTCGTTGCCGATAAGTTTGGTAAAAACGCACATATCCATTGTTACTGGATGGGGCTGGGGGAAGTGGTTTTGGGAATTTTCGATCTGGTTTAGTATTGTTCCCGCGTCTATCGGCGGCAACTGGGGAGCTTTTGTTTCCGCTGTGCCCGCGAACAAGGGCGCGGCGGCAAAACAGACCGCTAAGAATAGTGAGACCTTTTTCATTGAAACCTCCAAACATTTAATTTATTGATTATATTCTAACAGTAAATCAGGTTTGCTTGTCAGAGGCCAAGGGCCCGCAACCTTGCAGGTAAATGGCCGCTTCTTTGAAGGCAATTTTGCTGTGCTATATAGGTCCTTCAGTCCGGTTTCCGGTCCGCCATAAAATATTAAAACGGCGGAGTAATCGTTTTCGGGGCTTTCTCCCTATGGGCTATTGACATGTCTATGGGCCTTTGGGCCCAAAAAGCAATGGGTCCATCGGTCCACAGAAACATAGGCCTTTTGGCCTTGATTACAATCAATAATATCTTAAACTGTTAGGGTAAGCTTTCAAGCGCTTCCCAGCTTCAGGGCTTCAACACTAAAAAATGTACGGGAGGTAGTAATGTTCAGGAAATCAGCCGCAGTATTCGCGATAGTAGCCGCTGTTTCAACCCTGGTGTCGGCCGAAATAAATTTCGACACCCCCAAAAATGGCAGTCTTAAACAGGAAATAGCCAGTCTTGAACTGAGCGTTCCTGTGGCCGCCCCGGTTGAGCTAAAAGCGCAGTCCGGCAAAGTAGATAAGGAATGGACCATAATGGTCTTTATCAACGCCAAGAACAACCTTGAAAGGTACGGGTTGCTGGACATGAACGAGATGGAAAAAGTAGGCTCCACCGACAAAGTCAATGTTGTGGTGGAGTTGGGCCGTATGAACGGTTACGATTCTTCCGACGGTAACTGGATAGGGACCCGCCGCTATCTGGTCAAGAAAGATGCCGATGCCGCGAAAGTAACCTCCCCGGTGCTGAAAGACCTGGGTAAAGTGGACATGGGCGATTATAATAGCGTTATAGATTTCGGCAAATGGGCCAAGACCACCTATCCCGCCAAAAAATATATGATGATAATCTGGAACCATGGTTCCGGCTGGGATAAGAGCGTTCGCGCCGGAATGAATAAGGGTATTTCCTACGATGATGAAACCGGCCATAACATTAATACTCCCCAGATGGGAACGCTGCTTAAAGCGATAGGCGGAGTGGATGTTTACGGTTCCGATGCCTGCCTTATGCAGATGCCCGAAGTCATATATGAAATAAAGGATTCAGTCCCTTATGTGGTAGGTTCCGAGGAAACCGAGCCCGGCGATGGTTATACCTATAACGATCTGCTCGGCCCGCTGGTAGCTAAACCCACCATGGGCGCAGAAGAGTTGGGCAAGCTTGCCGTGGATGCCTATTCAAATCACTACGACGCGCTGAAACAGGGCTATACACAGAGCCTGGTGAAAACCGCAGCCCTGCCGCAATTCCTTACCCTGACCAACGACTTCGCCGCCGCGATGATTGCCGCAAATGAAAAAACTCTGGTGACGCAGGCTATTTCCGGTGCGCAGAGCTATGCCGTATCCGACAACCACGATATGGCGCATTTTGCGCAGCTTATTGGCGCCAGCACCAAAAATGCCGCAGTGAAAGCAAAGGCTGCCGCATTCAAGGATTACATATCCAAGACACTGGTGGTGCATAACCGCGTTTTAGCCTCCAGCTACGCTGACTCTTACGGTCTGGCCGCCTATATGCCCGGCTACGGCTTCAACAGTGATTACAATGAACTGGCCTGGGCAAAAGTCTCGCAGTGGGATGAGTTCATTCACTGGTACCAGAAGAAATAATAAGGTCCAATAAATATTCAGAAGGGCCGGCTTAACCGCCGGCCTTTCTTTTTTTGTGCGCTCGGAACGCGCGCACGTTCGGTGATTAAGTTGCATGCTGGGGTGGAGCTTACGTATGGGCCTTACGGGCCGGGCCGGGCTGGGTCTTTTGCCTCTTGTGGCTTTTTGCGTGTGTGGTAGACTATAACGGCAGGCATAGTTGAGAGAGTTAAGGAGTTGGAGGGTTTTGGATTTATGAGTTGTGGCATCGATGCGGTTTCAGAAACTTTCCGCTTGAAACTCGTAACTCATAACTCATAACTCGTAACTCGTAACTCTCAACTCTAGAACTATTTGATTCGGGAGGAAAAATGTTTAAAAAATTCGCCTTATCCGCTGTAACACTGTCCATGCTGGGCACGCTCGCTTCAGCGGAGATAGCGTTTGACGGCGGCAAACAGATCAACCTCAAAGAGGAGCTTGGCGCTGCTGAAGTGCCTGCCGCCTCTCCGGCCGCACAGGACAAAGGCTTCATTATGGACTGGCTGTTCGGTAAACCCGCGCAGAAGGTCATGCCTGAGTGGACCATAATGGTTTTCATGAACGGCAAGAACAATCTGGAGCCGTTCGCCATTAAGGACCTGAACGAAATGGAAGTAGTAGGCTCCTCCGCCAGGCTTAACATAGTGGTGGAAACCGGCCGTATAGAAGGCTATGACACTTCCAATGGCGACTGGATGGGAACCAGGAGGTTCCTTATAAAGAAAGACACAGATACCCTAAAAGTAAACTCGCCCGTGGTGCAGGATATGGGCAAGGTAGACATGGGTGATTATAAGAGCGTTATAGATTTCGGCAAATGGGCCAAACAAAAATATCCGGCAAAAAAATACATGCTTATAGTGTGGAATCACGGTTCCGGCTGGGAGAAAGGTGTTAAGCCTGTTTTAAAAGGGATTTCCTACGATGAGGAGACTAACAACCATATCAACACCCCTCAACTGGGCCAGGTACTCAAAGCTATCGGAGGCGTGGATGTGTACGGCTCCGACGCCTGCCTCATGCAGATGGCTGAGGTGGTCTATGAGCTGAAAGACAATGTTAAATACATAGTCGGTTCCGAGGAAGTGGAGCCCGGAGACGGCTACACCTACAACACCTTTCTCGCGCCGCTTGCGGCCAAACCCGCTATGACCCCGGAGGAGCTGGCGAAAACCGCCGTTGACGCTTATTCCGATCACTACAAGGACCAAAAAACCGGTTCCACACAGAGTTTCATCAAAGCGGCCTCCATACCGATGCTGCTTACCCTGACCAATGACTTTTCTT
The DNA here is from genome assembly GCA_003450815.1 of Elusimicrobiota bacterium. GTDB lineage: Bacteria > Elusimicrobiota > Elusimicrobia > Elusimicrobiales > UBA9959 > UBA9634. Next base: position 12,087 of record DMES01000080.1, read on the forward strand.
ACGCCGTTACACAGGCCGGAGAAAAAACCCTGGCCAAGAGCGCCCGTGATTCGGCCTTAGGATTCTCCATTTCGGAGAATAAGGACCTTTATGATTTCGTCAGCCGTGTAGTGGCCGGAACCAAAAAACCCGCCGTGGCTGAAAAAGGCAAAGCTCTTATGTCCTTTATCACGGGCGGGCTGGTAGTGTATAACAGAACGAATAATTCTCCTGGCAGCCCCTGGGGCGGGCCAGCGGTGGATTACAGCCCGGCGAAAGGCGTAGCCATATATATGCCTTACTCAGTTCTTGGCGACGGTTACGCCGATCTACAGTGGGCGAAGTATTCCAACTGGGATGAGTTTGTGAACTGGATGAATAAACCCTAACCTGAAAAACTCGGTTGCTTCGTCACACCGGCGGAACACTTGATTCCGGTTTACTCAGACGTTTATTGCGTTGCAACTGAGGAATTCATCTATGAAAAGGGAAGTCAAGAGGGTGCACACCCCCTGGCGGCATTTTTGTGCAGCCTCTGACTTGCTTCCTTCCACCCGCACCG
>DMES01000035.1 GCA_003450815.1 Elusimicrobiota bacterium
TGGCTATGTCAGGAGTTCTGAAATTTGATCAAGCGTCAAGCTCAGCCCGGTCCTAGTCACCGCGAGTGCGGACCCGTTATCCGTCCAGCCCGCCACATTAGTGCCGCCGGCCGTGGTGCCTATGGCGTACCAATACTTTGTTATGCCGCTTTGCGCGTCGGCGGCCGCAGCCCAGTTAGCGGACAACTGCGTTGTGCCGGCCGTATACGTGATATCCGCGCCCGTACCGTCGCTTACCGCGCCAGGCGTGGAGGGCGCCGTGGCATCCACCCGCTGCCCGTTGGAATTAACCGCTGAACTTTGCAAGCCCGCGCCGTTCTGGGCTTTTACGGTAAAGTAATACATCTGCCCATCCGCCAGGCCGAGCCCGGTCCGGGTTACCGTAAGCGCGGCGCCATTATCCGTCCAGCCCGCCACATTAGTGCCGCCGGCCGTGGTGCCTATGGCGTAATAGTATTTAGAAATGCCGGAATCGGGGTCGGAAGCGGCATCCCAGTTGGCCGACAGCTGCGTAAGCGAACCGGACCAGGCCGCATCCGCCCCGGCGCCATCCCTCACCTGCGGGACATTTGATGGCGGGGTAACATCGGTGACCACAGTCTGCCCGTTTGAGTTTACTGCCGCAGACTGCAGACCGACCCCATTTTCAGCCTTTACGGTGAAATAATAGATCTGCCCATCCGTCAGGACGAGCCCGGTCCTGCTCACCGTAAGCGCGGCTCCGTTATCAGTCCAACCAGCCACATTAGTGCCGCCGGCCGTGGTGCCGATAGCGTACCAATACTTAGCTATGCCGCTTTGCGCGTCGGAAGACGCGCCCCAGTTGGCGGAAAGCTGGGACGCGCTGGAGGTTTGTGAGATATCCGCGCCGGTACCGTCGTTTACCGTACCCGGAACCGAAGGGGCGGTAGCGTCACTGGGATTAAAATAATCCAAAGTCATCGTATTCCCGGTCGCCGAGATGTTCTGGACGGCCCAAACCAGATTGGAACCACCATAACTCTTGCTGTCAGGCGTTGAGGAATCTTTAAACGCGGTAAGCGTGCCGCTGCGGAAATAATCGCTGTCATCCCCGGTGTTGACGTTGCCGGACAGGTGCTGTGTGCCGCTAGCCTCTTCCAGGTCCACTTTATAATGGGCCTGATTATTATTCGCTCCGGTGTCGGAAACAGCTTCGTCCACATGCCAGATAAGTATGCCGCGCGCGGGGCCGGGCAGGGCAGCGTCAAAACCATAGCCCTGCCTGTTCTCCATCAGAAAATATTCGGTCGCGGCGAACCCGGCGCCGCTGAACTTATACATGGCGGTCTCGCCGTCCTCCACACGCGGCAGCGAATAATTTCCATAAGAACTAAGCGTTACAGGGGCGGCCCAACCAAGCCTTTTTTTACAATAGGCGCTCATGTGGGCTGGAGAGGTGCCATGATCCCCGTTCCAGGGACCGTCGCCCATGAGGCAGAACTTGCCTACGCCCACACTGTCGCCGCCATAATCGTACAGGTCAGGCAGTCCCAGGAAATGCCCCGTCTCGTGACAGATGACGCCCACCCTGCATAGCCCCACAGTTTGGGGGTAGTCATCCCAGCCCCTGACCTCCGCCTCGGTATGAAACATCTTCATGGATTTACCGTCTTTAACTACCGTGGAGGCAAGTTCCCACTGTTGAGCCCAGATATAGTCGGAGCTGTTGCCGGTGGATTCCTCTCCCTTGCCGGAGTGTATAATGTCAAGCCCGTCAACTTCCCCGTCGTTGTTCCCATCCACCGTCGCAAAGTCAAACCCGGCGGCGTCAAGAGCGTTTATCGCGTCAATCACCATTTGCTGGGGATTGGCATCGGGATTGCCCGCGCCGTAGTAGGCGGCAGTCTGGGGCAGTGTAACCCACTGGGAAACTGTGGATTGCATGGTGAGCTTGCCATAAGAGACCTGGGTGTAATAATCCCGCACAGACCCTATGGCGCCATCCGTAGTGTAGCCGACCTGGTTAAAAAGGGCGTTAAAATCAGCCTGGGAGTAAGTGGTTACATCATCTGAAAACTTAGCTAATATCACCAGGTTTTTCATTGTGCCAGAAGTTATCGGCGCATAGAGGGGCCCGTCGCCGGGGACGGAACTGCCGGTGACCGTCTGCGCCCCGGAAAGTGAAACAGAAAGAACTTGCGCTGAACCCTGGCGCTTTAAGCGCCTTGAATTATCCCTTTCCAGCCTCATGGCCCTGGCGGAAGAAATTTTAGCGTCGTCCTGCAGGTGCCTGTCCAGACCCAGCGTTTTGGGATCGGCCCGTCCGACTTTATGGGCCGTTTTCCGTATGGCCCCCTTTGCGTCTTTCTGCGCATAAACCCAGTTCCTTGTGCCCGTATCTTTCAGGATGGTATAGCCGCCCGCGTCCTCATTCCAGCTATGGAACTCGTCGCCCTTAAGAAACACCTTCACCTTGCCGCCGTCAGCCTGGCCAAGCTCCACAGGGTGCGGGTCTGCGGGGACAGCCATAGCCTCTCCGGAAAGAAAAGACAGCACTAAAAATGTCACCAGGGAGAGAACAAGCGGGCCTGATAAAACCCGGCAGGCAGAATGTTTGTTCAAATCGGCTTGTAAGCGTTTCATATATTTTTAATCGAATCCCGCATCTTTCAGACGCACGTCCTCAGGGGCAGAGCCGGAAACCAGAAAGCTTTTGGCGCCTTCTTTCTTCTTCCTGAACAACTTTACGAGTTCCGTGCCTAAGCCATCCTGGAGCTCAAAATCAGTAACCAGCACGTCATAGTTATTTTCGGAAATCAAAGTGGCGGCCTCTCTACCGCTACTGGCCAGGGTAACCGAATACGCTTCCAAAGGAAAATATCCTGGAATAAAGCTTCAGCATAGCGCTGTCATCGTCTACCACTAGAATACTGCCGGCCATACAAAGACCTCCTCAAGCTCCATCCGCACCCCCCATGCCCCCTTGAACTCCGGGGCATTTATTTACAGGGTCCCGATCTTACTCCAATATCACTTTCACTATTGCTTTGCCGTTCGCGTCAAGATTGACATCCCCGAAACACATTATCATGGGCTGCCTGCCGGTAGGGCCGGACATGATCTTTTTGCAAGACACCTGCTGCTCGCCGGCAGTGCCGCCGTTGCGCAATAACGACACTGTATTATAAGCTTCAGCTTTACCGGGAATGGAGAAGTTCAGGCTGCCCTCGTTAACCCTTTTATAAGCGCACTCGGAGTTCATTGACGCCGGGATAGTTAAGAGTCCGTTCTGCTGTTTGAACTCCGGGTATACCGTCTTCGGCTGCTTTGCCATGGAGCCCTCATCCAGGGAAACCGTCATACAGGCGAAAGTATTCTTTGTGGCCTGATAGATGGCGCTGGCGCCGGCCACCAACTCGTTATCTCCTTTTATTACCAGGGTTATCCCAAGGTCCGCCGCCCGCCCGGACAGGCCGGGGCCCGTAACAGTTACCGCTTCTACCCGCGCCGGGACCGGAGTTTTAATTTCAATTGTTTTTATCGTTTCCGTGTTTATGCGGCTTAATTCAAGGCCGGACCGCAGTTCTTCCAGCTCTCCGGCAAATCCCATGTTGGCCACTCCCATCAAAACGACTCCCACTAACATCATGATTTTCTTCATATCCTGTATCTCCTTTAATTTACTGTTTTTTTTGCCCGGCCATACTGTCCGCCCAGGCTTGCCATACAGATATGATACCAGCCTGCGCGCCGCCGCGCATGAGGAATAAGTTCCAATTTCAGGGACAACCGGCTTACGTTGACAATAGGGATCAAAACCGCGTTTTAACGCGGGTTTTCAGCGGTATTGTTCTACATATACGCTTAAGGTAGAATTGGGTAATTTCAAAAGCGGGCGGATGCCGAAGCCGGTATGGGTCTATTTTTATAGGAAACTAGGCGGAAAATTAAAAAACGATGGCTTTTTCAGCAGACTTTTAGTTTATAACAAGCATTTTTTAGAGATCAATGCCCGCTCAGATGGTGCTCGTCATGGATATGCCCGTGCTCGTGGGAAAGCGGGCCGTGGGCATGATGGTGCCTGTGCCAGGCCGGGGTATTGGCTTCCGTGTGATGGCTGTGGTGCGCGTCGTGAGAATGCGGGTGCTCATGTTCAAGAACCGGATGAAAATGTCGGTGCGAATGCCATTCGCCGGCGAGCAACGCAACGCCGGCCGCGGTGAACACGAACGCCGCCATAAGCCCCGCGCTTAACGGTTCGGCCAGGAACAAAAGCCCGGCCAGCGCCCCCATAAAAGGATATGCCCCGAAAAACGCCCCCGCCCTGGCGGCGCCAAGCTCACGCATGGAAAGTATTAAAAATACCAGGCTGGCCCCATAGCTCACCGCCCCGAGCGCGAGCGCCAGAATAGCCGGGGCGGCAGGGGCGGCCCGGCCATAAACCGCCAGCGCCAGAACCAGGTTAATAATTCCTCCGACCAGGCCTTTTATGGCGGCGATGGCAAGCGGATCTTTCGCGGAAACCCTTGCCGTAAAATTATTATCCAAAGCCCAGGAAAGGCTGGCAAGCGCCACTAAGGCCAGCCCCTTACCCGCCCCGGGAGTTCCGTCATCCAGGCCCAGGCAGAACGCTCCGGCGGTGACCAAGGCTACCGCCATCCAAAGACGCCGGCCGCCCCGCTCCCCGAAAAAAACAACAGCGATAAGAGAAGTGAATACCAGCTCACTATTCAGCATGAGCGACACCCGCGAGGAAGGGCTCAGGCGCAAACCCTCGAATAAAAGCAGCGGCGCCGCCACGCCCCCGAAAAATGTAAAGGCCGCCACCCACTTAATATCCTTTCTGCCTAGCCGTTCGGCCGCCGCGGAAGGTCCCGATAAGGCCCGCCAGCAAAAAAGCCCCAGGGCGCAGCCCAGATAGCAGAAAGCCGCAAGCTCAAGCGGAGCCAGTTTTCCCAGTAAAAGCTTGCCGAGCGGCACTGAAAGCGCGAAAAGGAATGCCGCAAGCAGCGCATAAGTAATGGCCATTGTGATATTTTACAAAACATGCCGGCTTGCCGAGCGGCGCGTTTTGCAAACCTTTGCCTGAAGTATTATAATTGTATGAGGACACAGCCGCGGACGCACAAGCGTAAACCAAATAAATGAAAATCAATCTTGCCGCCGCAAAAAGACTGACAACAAAATACCGCCATAAAAAGGGGGCGCTGATCCCTCTGTTGCAGGATGTTCAGGCCGCTTACGGCTATGTACCCGGCGCGGCAGTAGATCTGATAGCCAAAAAGCTGTCCATTTATCCCGTTGATATTTACGGAATATTAACATTTTACGCCCAATTCTACCTGACCCCGCAGGGCAAACACATAATCAAAGTGTGCCAGGGAACGGCCTGCCATGTAATGGGTGGGAAAGAGCTGCTTGATTATATGTCGGAAACTCTGGGAGCCCAGGAAGGCAAACCCACGAAAGACGGCATGTTCTCAGTTGAGAGGGTAGCCTGTCTCGGCTGCTGCGGAATGGCGCCGGCCATTGTGATAGACCGTGATTTTTACGGAAGATGCACCATCCAGACAATGAAAGAGCTTGTGAAGAAGTACCGCGGGAAAAAGTGAATCTGGAATAAATTAGAATTCAGAAGTCAGAATATGGAAAAGACAAAAATACTCGTGTGCCTGGGCACAAGCGGGCTTTCGGCCGGGGCCGCAGGCATTGCTGATTTTTTTGAAAAAGAGCTGAAACGCCGTAAATTGGCCGGCCAATACAGGGTTATCAGGACCGGCGACCGCGGCCTGTTCAGGGATGTGCTGGTTGATATTGTCCCGCCCGGCGGTGACAGGGTCACTTATGAATATGTAAAAGCCGAAAACGCGCCCAAGATACTGGAACAGCATCTTCTCGGAGGTTCGCCCGTAAAAGAACTGCTGGCCGGAGAGGATTACAAACAATTCTTTGCCGGGCAGATGCGTATCGTCCTTGCGAATTGCGGCGAGATAGACCCGGAGGACATAGACGATTACACAACCGGCGGCGGATATAAGGCCCTGGAACGGGTACTGGAGATGCCGCCGGGAAAGGTGATAGAGGAAGTTAAAAGTTCCGGCCTCAGGGGCAGGGGCGGGGCAGGCTTCCTTTCGGGATTAAAATGGGAATTCTGCAGGGCCGCTGAAAGCGGCGTGAAATATGTGGTGTGCAACGGAGACGAGGGCGACCCGGGCGCGTTCATGGATCGCAGCATACTGGAAGGGGACCCGCAGGCCGTGATAGAAGGCATGATAATAGCGGGTTACGCCATAGGCGCCGCCGAGGGATACGTTTACTGCCGCGCGGAATATCCGCTGGCGATAAAAAGACTGGAAAAAGCGATAGGGCAGGCCAGAAAAAAAGGCTACCTGGGCAAGCGCATCCTGAACAGCGGCTTTGCGTTCGACATTGTGATAAAACAGGGCGCTGGCGCGTTCGTATGCGGCGAAGAAACAGCCCTTATCGCCTCAATAGAAGGGCGGCGGGGTATGCCGGCGCCCAGACCGCCGTTTCCCGCACAGCGGGGGCTGTGGGGCAAGCCGACGCTCATCAACAACGTGGAGACTTTCGCAAATATCGGACCCATCATAACGAAAGGCGCCCAGTGGTTCGCCTCCATAGGGTCGGACAAGAGCAAAGGTACTAAGGTTTTCGCGCTAGCAGGGAAAGTGAAGAACACCGGCCTTGTGGAAGTTCCTATGGGCACCACCCTGCGCCAGCTTATATACGGCCCGGGCGGCGGCATGCTGCATAAGAACATAGGCTTTAAAGGCGTGCAGATAGGCGGCCCTTCCGGCGGCTGTCTTCCCGAAAGTCTTCTGGACACACCCATAGACTATGAATCCATAACCAGAACCGGCGCCATCATGGGCTCCGGCGGCATGGTGGTAATGGACAAACTCACCTGCATGGTGGACATGGCCAGGTTCTTCCTGGATTTCACCGTGTCTGAATCATGCGGCAAATGCACGCCCTGCAGGGTGGGCTTGAAAAGAATGCTGGAAGTGCTTGAAGACATCTGCGCCGGGAAAGGCAGGCCCGGACACCTAGCTTTCCTGCAGGAAATGGCCGACGCCATAAGGGACACCGCCCTTTGCGGGCTCGGCAATACCGCTCCCAATTCAATATTGACGACCCTGAAATATTTCCCGGAAGAATACAAGGAGCATATAGAAGACAGAAACTGCCGCTCCTCGGCATGTTCGGCGCTGGTAAAATTTGAAGTTGTAGAAAGCAAGTGCATTAAATGCGGCCGGTGCTTCGGCGTATGCCCCACAGGCGCCGTAGAGTGGAAGAAAAAAGAATTCGCGAAGATCGATAAGGCCAAATGCATAAAATGCAAGGCCTGCATCAACATCTGTCCAGTCATGGCGATAAAATGATCAGCTTAACCATAGACGATAAAAAAATAGAGGCGGAGCCGGGACAAACAGTGCTTGAAGCGGCGCTCCAGGCCGGAATTTATATACCCAACCTGTGCTATTGCCCCGATATCCCGCCCATAGGCGCATGCCGCCTGTGCATTGTGGAGATTGAGGGCGCCAAGGGCCTACCCGCGTCCTGCACTACCGCGGCCAGGGAAGGCATGGTGGTGCGCACCAATACTCCCCGGCTGTTGGAGCTTAGACGGAATATAATGTGGCTTACTCTAAGCGGCTATCCGGGAGAGCCGGAAAAGTCATCGCAATTGAAGAAGGTGGCCGACTACATAGGCGCCAAGGAACTGCTGCCGGGATTTGTTTCCAGGCCCGTGAATATCCCCCCAATTTTGAATGAGCCGTTTTTTGCCAGGGACCTTGACAAATGCATCCTTTGCGGGCGTTGCGTCAGAATGTGCGGGGAAGTGAGAAAAACAGGCGCGATCGGCCTTGTAAACCGCGGCATAAAGACCATTATAGGCACTGGCCGCGGCGAGCCGCTGAAAGACTCGGGCTGCAAATTCTGCCTGGCCTGCGTGGAAGTGTGCCCTTCCGGGGCGCTGTACGACAAGGAAAGATTTGAAGAAAAAGACCGCGAGAAAAAGCTGCTCCCGTGCGTGAATACCTGCCCCGCCGGCATAAATGTAGCTCGTTATGTCAGGCTTATAGCGGCTGGCAAATTCCAGGACGCGCTTGAAGTTATAAGGGAAAAAGTGCCGTTCCCTCTGGTGCTCGGCTACGCATGCAATCACCCTTGCGAAGAAGCGTGCCGCAGGGGCCAGCTGAACAAGCCGATTTCCATAAAAGCCCTGAAAAGGTTCGTTGCCGAGCGGGATACGCGCAGGTGGCGCTCCAAGCTTGCGGCAGCGCCGGAAACGGGCAAAAAGGCGGCGATAGTGGGTTCCGGCCCGGGCGGACTGACAGCCGCCTGGTATCTCAGGCTGGCTGGGCACTCAGTGACCGTTTTTGAGGCGCAAAGCGAGCCGGGCGGAATGCTGAGATCCGCTATACCGGCATACCGCCTGCCGCGAAAGATTCTGAAAGGTGAGATAGGGGAAATAGAGAGCATAGGCGTAAAAATAAAGACCGGCGCGGAAATAAAATCGCTTGATGAACTGTTTAAGCGGGGGTTCGACACGGTCTTTGTGGCCACAGGGGCGCCGGCCGGCACAAAAATGGGCGTCCCCGGCGAGGAAGATCCGCGCGTACTTGACGGGATCTCTTTCCTTAACGCGGTGAGCTACGGTAAAAAAACCGGCATTACAGGGGAAGTGCTGATCGTAGGCGGAGGAAATGTGGCCATGGATGTGGCCAGAACCGCTCTAAGAACAGGGGCGAAAAAAGCGGTAATACTGTACCGCAGAACCCGCGGGGAAATGCCCGCACTGCCTGAAGAGGTGGAGGAAGCCCTTACTGAGGGAGTGAAGATACGTTTTCTTACGGCTCCCTACGCAATATCTGCCGGAAAAAACAAATTAAATGTTGAATGCGTACGCATGAAGCTGGGCGAGCCGGATTCAAGCGGCAGAAGGCGGCCGGTTCCCATAGAGGGGAACAATATCGTCATAAAGGCGGACAGGATCATCTCGGCTATAGGCCAAAAAACAGCGGTGCCGGCTGAATTCGCTCTTGCGACAGATAAAAAAGGCAACATCCAGGCTGACGCGGAAACGATGGCCTGTTCGCGGGCAGGGGTATTTGCGGGCGGCGACGCGGTAAGCGGCCCCGCTTCCATAATAGAAGCTATCCAGGCCGGCAGGAAAGCAGCGGTTTCCATGGATAAATATCTGGGCGGCAAAGGTGAAATAGACCGCAAATTCCTCCCGGAAGAAGAAGCGTATACCTGCCTGGGAAGGGACGCGGACTTTTGTTACAGCGAAAGGGCTGAAATACCAGTTATCCCCATGGCCAAACGGCACAATAACTTTAACCTGGTAGAACGCTCTTTTGACAAAAAAACCGCGATGGCCGAGGCCAAGCGCTGTTTGAGATGCGAACTAAGGCTGAAAATCACCAAAGCGCCCATGCCTCCCCTAAAACAAGCGGAGAAATGTTGACAAGCGCACCTTAGGGTGGTAACATGACTTAAGCAGGGACTTTGACAATCCATAATTTGGACGGCCAGTCAAAAAAATCAAGAAAAAAGGAGAAGTATATGGCAAAAGCAGCTACTGCGGAAAAAAGCAAGACCTCAGTGCAGGCCTATGTAGACGGTTTGATCAGCCATGTGGCTCTTAAAAACCCCGGCGAGAAAGAGTTCCACCAGGCGGTAAAGGAAGTGCTTGAAACTCTGGTTCCCGCTCTTGAGAAGCATCCGGAGTATATCAAAGCAAAAATTTTGGACAGGATAGTGGAACCGGAAAGGGCCATAATCTTCCGCGTGCCGTGGCAGGATGATAAAGGCGAAACCCACATCAACCGCGGTTTCCGCGTTGAATTCAACAGCGCCATCGGGCCATATAAAGGCGGCCTGCGCTTCCACCCCTCGGTAAACATCAGCATATTGAAGTTCCTGGGCTTTGAGCAGATCTTCAAGAACTCCCTTACCACTTTGCCCATGGGCGGCGGCAAGGGCGGTTCGGACTTCGATCCGAACGGCAAGAGCGACAACGAGATCATGCATTTCTGCCAGAGCTTCATGACCGAACTCTTCAGGCACATCGGCGCCGACACCGACGTTCCCGCCGGAGACATCGGCGTGGGCGGCAGGGAAGTTGGGTACCTCTTCGGACAGTACAA
>DMES01000052.1:0-2481 GCA_003450815.1 Elusimicrobiota bacterium
CACCAGTCGGCGTAGAAATCCACAATGCAGGGCTTATCCCCGGCGAATTTCCACTCCTTGTTCAGTTCGAAGTCAAAAACCTTTGTCTTGAACGTGTCATTAGTAAGGTTCTGCATAATTCCTCCTGTTTATCTGTTCACTGTAAAGAATAGCCCCAAAAGGGCTCCCCATATAGTGCTTAAATACGGGTTCTTTACTATCGGGCACATGCCGGAGGCACAGCCGACAATTCTGTGCCAGAGATATCCCACTATTCCTCCGGCAGCTATTCCCAGAACAATTTTCAAACTAAGCATTTCGCCTCCTCAGTATTTTACCCTTCAAGTATTAGACGCGCAGAACGCAAAAAGGATGCGCGCGTTTTTTGCGGACCGATGTCTGGATGAGAATGGCGGGGATGCGGAACGATTCAGCGGAAATCTTTTAGTCGTGTTTTCGGGAGAAGTCTTGCGCGATGTTGGTTTCGCTTTTAATGCCGGTAGAGATATTTTCAGCCTGCCGGCCGCTTCCGAATTGGATAAGCCGACGAGCCCTGCATGGAATCCAGCAGGAAAGGTGCGCGTGCCACCATCCCGCCTAGCACGGCCAGCGGCCGCCTGGCGAATTCCCGTCCGGACGGCAACCCCGCGATTATACCGGGCAGGGCGAGAAACGCGGATTCAAGGGTCTCAAAAAACACTCCGCCGCACAAACTCTCCAGTCTGGAGCGTATGGCCGGATTAAGCAGTCCCTCGCCTATTGCCGCAAAGCCCACTGTAAGGATGAATGCACGCAAAGCCATATAAAAACCGGATGCGGCGCTGCCCAGAATGACACCCGCGAGCAGTGAAGTGACAAGGATGCCGATCCATAGCCCTGTGTGCTTCAGCAAGGCCAGCGCGCGAGGATAGGAACGCGCGCAGATATATGCGTATGCGGCAGTTCCCCCAATAAAGAGCTGGGCTGGGATCAGGCGGCTGTAGGCCATTACGACGGCAACAAGCGATAAATGCAGCAGCAGGGCGATCTTTGAATATTTCCGATTCGTGTTGTTAGTGTTGCCCTGTTGACCGTCCGGCTTGACAGTTTCGTTGCGGGAGGAAAAAAGCTGAACGGACCCCTCTGTAGTCCCGGCGCGCATTCCTGCTAAGGCAACAACCGTCCCCAATAGGAAATAAGAGGTTAACAGTAACGCTATGGGCACCCATGAATTATTCATTGTAAAACCGGCGCTTTGGCGCAGCCACTCGATACCGCGCAGATAGATTTTGAGAGTGTCGGGACCATAAAAAAGCAGCAGGTTGCCAAGTTTATGTATTGGAGCCCAGCACATTGCCAACCCCCCGGCCAGCGCATAACCGGCCAGATTGCCTCCACCCAGCCTGACCCCCGCCTCACAAAGGATTCCCTCCATAGAGATGGCAAGCATAGGACCGAAGATAATCGCGCTTGGTGAAATGGATTTCATGGCCGCACAAATAAAGCCCGTGCGCCACAAGAGACCGCGTTCAGGCCACAAACGATGGCCGGCGATAAGCAGAATTATACCGATAGCGGTAAGAAACTCGCCGGAAAAAGGGACATGTGCGTTATGCAGGAAGCTGCCAAGGATTATTTCAGAAGCGGCCCAGAGGCTGCCCAGCACGGCGGCCTTACGCCAAATAAGTCCGGGTCGTGAGAGATGCGGCATTTTTAATCCTATTGAACTGCGCTCATTTTCTTTGTCGCCCAGGTTCCGGTAAGCAAGATCAGGAATACCGCCACTATAGCGGGGCCTGACGACAAATCCAGCCGCATTGATAGTTCAAGCCCTGCGAAACAGCCGGTCACGCCAAACAGCCAGCCGAATATTATGCGCCGGGATATCCCCGTCACCGCTATCATGGCTGCGACTGCGGGAATTATCAGGAAAGCAAACACCAGCAAAACACCTGCCACCCTTACCGAAGACGTTACTATCATGCCGAAAGTGGCATAGAACACAAAATCCCACCACCATAACTTTATTCCCTGGCTGCGCGCCGTCTCCGGGTTTTCCGTGACCAGCATAAGTTTCTTCCGCGAGAACCAATGGATAAGCCCCATAACCGCACACAGCGCCGCTATGAATCCCAATTCTTTAGGCGAGACCGTAAGCAGCGAGCCGGTGAGCATCTCTTTTATCTCCTCGGTACCAGTTGCGGAGCGCTCAAGGACAATGAGCGATAAAGCTATCGCTCCGGCGTAGGTAATGCCGATTAGCGCCTCGATCGGAACTTTCTGGCGTTTGCTCCGGAAGACGACAAACAACAAGGCTCCCAGAAGCGTGAATGTGAGTGACATCAGGTAATTCTGCACCGGGAACTGCTCTCCCCAGCCCAACAGGCACCCCACGCTTGAACCGAGGGCGGCAACCTGTGCAAGCGACAAGTCCACGAAGATAACGCCTCTTCGGACCACGTGATACCCGAAGTAGGTATAGGTTCCGGTCAGCACAAGGCAGACCAGAAGCGTAATAATCGC
>DMES01000052.1:2652-6701 GCA_003450815.1 Elusimicrobiota bacterium
TCTTCAAAATGCCTGAAATATGAATCAGATTTCACATCCGTGCAAGAGGGCGAGAACTTGAATATTTTTATCCCGGTCTGGCGCGCTAAAAACTTCGGCGCATCATCCGGAAAATATGATTCCTGCAGCAGAATGGAGATGGCATCCCGCTTTATGATCTCAACCAGTTCAGCAAGATGCTTCGCCGTAGGCGGAATACCCGGCCAAGGTTCAACCGTCCCCGCGATAGCCAGGTTAAACGCGGTGGTTAAGTATATCCAGGAAGAATGATAGGTTATCACTTTTTGCCCTGAGATCTTCGCCAGCCTGGATTTCCAGTCGGCAATATGTTTCCCGGCATCTTCCTTGAAATGTTCGTAATTTTTATCATAATACAGGCTGTTTGAGGGGTCCGCCTTTTTTAACGCGACAGTCACATTGTTCGCGATAATAATCCCGTTCGCCGGGTCCAGCCAGTAATGCGGGTTGCCATCGGGATGAATGTCGCCCATTGAAGCGTCCATCTTCCCGGTCGGCTTTTGAAGCGGCGATATTCCGTTAGAGCAGTCAGCCGTTAGAAGACTGCTGCTGCGGGCGCCGTCTATTATGGCGTCCGACCATTGATCCAGGGCGAGGCCGACCTTCAGATATATGGCGGCCCGCGAAACCTTTATCATGTATGACGGAATGACCTCCACGGCATGCGGATTGGAATTATTTTTCCCGATAGAGAAGACCTCCACTTTATCGCCTCCGATATACGAGGCTATGGAGCCTATATCCGGCAAGGCTGCCGCAACTTTAACAGGAGCGGCATACGACGGGATAACATCTGTAAGAGTAACCGCGATTAACAAAGCCATGTGTTTCATCATATCAGTGTCTCCTCAAATACTAGTCTAGAATTTATGCGCCTTATGCGGACCCATGCTGAACAATACCTGTAACATAGCGGTGTGAACGGCATGTGAGTTTTCCGGTTTAAAGTGTTCATAACTGAGGCGGAGCAGGGTTGTCTCCTCCAGCAGTGAGAATCCGATAAAGCCTTTTATTGCCCGGTTAGTCAGGTTTTTATTTTCAATCGGCTGATATTGATCATAGATAATACCCGCGTTCCATCTCTGCTTAAACTTCAGATCGGCAAAGAAATAAAACCCCTGCCTTCTGATCCGGCTGGAATCGCCGGTGCTTGTGTCGATTACGACTTCGCTGTTATTGTAGAGGTATTCGCCCTGCAATGTCAGGTTGGTCAAGCCAGAGAAGGCTATCCTTGTCTTAATATCAGCGCCATAAACCACGGTTTTGGTCTTCCATTGTGCGTTATTAACACCCTGGGTTGCGGAGATCCCTATATCCAGCGGAATTGCGTCATTCAGAAGCGCTGAATTACCCCAGCGGCTGGCCCAACCCGCCCTGGACTCTGGTTCGTCAGGATGGAACGATGCTCCCTTAAGAAAATCCGCCGAGATGTCGGATGCCCAGCTTCCGAAAGTCGGCAAGAGATACGAAGCGTGCGCCCCGACATCGTTAAATCCTTCTTCCCCCGGAAGCATTGCGGCCATTACTCGCGGTGCTTCAATGAACGAATAGGCGTGCGGATGCACCGGATTCAGCTTGCCGAACCCAATGCGGTATTTTCCACCACGGAGAGCAAGACCGTCGGGAAGCCCCTTGAGAACATCGATATACGCTTCTTCGGTCCGTAATCCCTCATTATCACCCACTGTGAACACAAAAAAACCTTTCGCGTATGGATTCAGATATGAATCAAACACCAATTCCGTCTCGCCCAAATCCAGAGTGGGTCTATGAGCGTCCTGCGCAGTTTTATCATTGTGGTATTTGAAAATAAGCTGTCCGATAACCGAGATGTCCGGGTTGGTTACTCCGGCGTACCCAGGAGCTGGAATAATCAGGCTGCTTAAAAATATAAGGCAAATTGTATGCACTCTAAACATAATCGCTCCTTTAAATAGATTCATATGTCACAAGCAGTTATTCCTAATACGACACGTATTGGGATATCGTGTGACGGGGAGTCAATGTTTAAAGTAAGGAGGGCCGCGTGAAAGGACTGTATTGTAAAATGTGGTTTTGACAAGAATATCCGTAACAGGAACGACATTAAATAATATCGTGGGGTCGGTCGATTGAACTATGACGTTATTTACCGGTATGACCAAAGAAGCAGCAATACATAAGACGCAGCTATCTGTGCGGTGGGCCGAAAGATTATGTGAAGAGGCATGGATGCCTATCTCTATTACGGCAAAAACAGCCCATATCGCCACAAGCTTTTTTATACCGTTCAGCATATAGAAATTCTACTCATTTTTCCACGAGATGTGAAGCAGGGCTGTCTGGCCGTTTTCGGCGCTCAATGGCATCCGGGGCCGCCGTGATGTCCACAGGCGCAGGAAGGGTCGGCTTCCATAAGCTTTCCGGATTTAACTGCCCTAACAGCTTCTTCAACCGTAGATGCCGGACTGAGATAAACTTTTATTCCTGCTGCTCTAAGGCCGTTTATAGCTCCGGCTCCCATCCCACCGGCAACAACGGCATCGGGCTTGGCATTCCCCACAGCCTTGAGCGGGTTACACATGCCGTGCTCGTGATCAAGATTGCCGTTATCGATAATTTCACATTTAAGCGTTTCAGTGTCGCAAACCGTGAAATACGGAGCGCTGCCGAAATGCCCGTACACCTTCGCCTGCAACCCTTCTTTTGTTTCAGTCGGTATACAGATTCTCATTTATGTTCTCCTCCACAGGGGCCCCGCATTAACTCCACCGGGCCGCCTTCAATCTTAAGGGCTTTGCCGTTTACCACGGCATCGGCTATCTTCCACCTCGCGGAAGCGAGTATGTTCCCGAAGGTCTGCCGGGATACTTTCATTGCCGTAGCCGCGATTGACTGGTCTTTGCGATCTAGTTCCGCGTACTTCAATGCCTGAAATTCATCCAACTGCAGAGTTATCTCTTCCAGTTCGCAAAGAGGAACTGCGCGGGGCTTAAAATAGTAAGCTCGCGGCTCCGACATAACCTTTCTGCATTTAAATGGCCTAGTCATAGTTATTGGCTTATGCCAATAACCCTATGTTAACAAGTTTCGTCTTCAAAATCAAATACCTATGCCGCGGGACTATCAATCTCTATATTATCGCCGCTAAGCCGATTGCCCATCTTATTATTTTGTCGGTTGCGCCGGTATTCTTTATCATAAAACCTCCCCTTCGATGCCTACTTTATTTGTATAGCTTTTACCGGACAGGTCCGCATACAACCGCCCAACCGGTCGCACTTCATTTCATCCGTTACTTTGCATTTACGGGTTTCCTTGTCCAAGTACAATATCTGCTTAGGGCACATATTTACGCACTTCCCGCAGCCAGTGCATAGATTCTCATCAATGAGGACTATTTTGTTTGTCATTGTTCCCCCTGAGCGGTAATCTCAAAGGCTGGTGGATTCGCAAGGTGCCGCTTTACTGTGCAAAGCTCAGTAGATTTTATGAGCGCGTCCTTATACTGTGCCGGGAACCCTTTTGGAAGAGTTATATTCATGCCAACTTTTTTAACCAGGTGTGAGGTTTCATCCCAGTCAAAGGAAAGGTCGATCTTAAAACCCTCCGTGGAGATATTGCGGCTCTGCAGGAATCCTACGGCAAATATCCCTGCGCATGTCCCCAATGACGCTAGAAACAGGTCAAACGGCGTAGGGGCAGAGGCATCCCCTCCGGCGCTTTTCGGTTGATCGGTTTTTATTTCGAATCCATGAAAAGACGCGTTAATCTTCTTATTTCCGCCAAAAGTTATTTCCATGTTTAATATCTCCTCTATTTTACATTCAGCACTTCAGCAATAGCTCTTTCCAGGCTTTCCTTAGGCAGAACGCCTGTGACCATCTGCGGCTTTCCGGTTGCCGGGATTAAAAGCATGGTAGGGATGCTTTGTATGCCGAACGCAGATGAAAGTTGCTGCTCCTCATCGGTGTTTACCTTGTAAATATCCAGCTTCCCGGCATATTTATCCGCCAGCTCAGCCAGCATGGGGGAAAGCATTTTGCATGGCC